>NZ_RSCK01000020.1:0-101642 GCF_003991895.1 Chroococcidiopsis cubana SAG 39.79 | reverse complement strand
ATCAAGCGATTGCTAAGTTTTATCATTACAAACGTCGCCTTTCCCAATCGCTCAGCTATCTACAACTGTAGTATTAGGCTCCAATTCTACTAAAAAATCGACATCACTATCTGGTTTGGCTTCCCCGCGTGCTACTGAACCAAAAATTCGTACATGAGATGCACCGTGCTGAGCAGCAATGCGGAGAATGTCTTCCCGCCTTTTTTGCAACAGTTCATGAATACTCATGGCTTCAATATCTCTAATGCTTTTGTATTATTATCTTAACTTTAGAGAAAGATGAAATATTTGTGCCAAATATCGATCGCGCAAATATGCGATCGCCTATTGATGTAGTAGAAATGCGATCGCCTGGTGGTGAAGTGAGGATGCGATCGCCTTAAAGTTCCCCAGCAATTTGTAAAGCTTTCTGGACAAGTACTTCCGAAATGCGAAAATCAACTTGATTCAATGCAATTAGTAGCGGCTTAATTTCGGAGATGACACCAAAGCGTTTAGCACGTAGCAACATTCCTACAGTGCCGATGGACTTTTAGACTTAGTTGGAGAGCCAACAGACGTGCTTTTCTATCATCCAAAATGACAAAAACATCCCCAAGCTCCATTGCTAAAGCGATTGCTTCAGCTTCTCCTGAGTCTACTTAGGTGTTTAAGGTAGCAACCACAGCAAGATTTTGCACCGTTCTAACTATTAGCCAATCTGTCTCAATCCCCACTTCAGCAGCAACAGCAGTTGGTATAGTGATGGTGGAAAACACTTGTGGCAAGATATCTAAGCGTTCAATCCTCTCTAATCCAACTAGGCAGGTGCTATTTGTAACAGCCTCTAAGGTCTCCAGTTTAATAGGATTGCTCAAAGGTTAATCTCCCGCTCCAACTCTTCAGATGGATAGTTAATTACTGGCACTCCCATTTTGCCAAGCAATTCAATGAAGGTACGCTTGGAATAACCTGCTAGTTTGGCAGCTTGTCCAAGAGAAATTTTACCAGTTTCAAATAACTTGAGTGTAAGTAGCAGTCGAGCCTCATCTGTAGAAATATTTGGAGGCAGTTCTATTTTTAGCTCGTTCATAATCGTTGAAATTTCAAGCTCTAAGTTGCCTATTTATGGCTAAAGATTAGCACGTCTTTACTTTGCCTCGCTTTCTATCAAGTGCGATCGCAAGTTGTACGGAGATAAGCACGAGGCGAATGGAATTCGAGGCTACACAGGCAAAGTCCGCGAAGGCGGACTATTGAGGTTTGCCCTTTGGTAGAGTAGATAAGTGCATGAGTCCGATAACTCCGCTAAGCTATGATAATGCCCCATCGGTATTCTGCGATCGCGTCACGACAAAAATAATTATATTTCTTCTAGAATAAGTTATTCAGCTATTCAGCCTAAAATACAACTCATCAGCCTGGTGCATATTGACTCGTCGAACATATGGCAATTTTACACTGTAATTGGATTCAAAAAGACCAGCAAAGCTATTTATTTATTTGGGGTGAAGTCTGGCGCTCTTTAGTGGGAGATATCGAGATCGACTCAGCTACAGACGTTCCCACTCACCCGCTAACAATGACGGCTCATGAACTATTAGAATGGTGGCGTGCCTCAGATATTTCCATTCCTAAATCTTTATCTCTATCCGAACAAAAGCAGGGGCGATCGCAGAAAAATACGAATCGTCACCGATCGACCTCCCAATTTTAAACCAAACTCTTGCCTTACCAAGCATAGAAACTCAGAAACAAAAAAAAATCTCGATCCGTCCATTGTATTCTGCTCCTATAACGGAAGAAAACGACGAACGAGAAACTACAAAATCTCAATTTTTCTATCCGTGGCAAGTTGAAGGTTTTTACCTAGAACCGCAAGAGGCGATCGCATTTTTAACATCACTTCCTTTAGCCGTCGATCGCCCAGAAAATTCATGGATGGGAGGCGATTTACGCTTTTGGTCGCAAGTAGCGCGATGGAGTTTAGATTTACTCAGTCGAGGCAAATTTGTTCCTACTTTGAGTCAACAAAGCAATGATATTAACAACTGCGTTATTGCTCGTTGGCGATCGCTTCTCGACAGTGCGATCGATTCCTCGCGATTAGCAAAATTTGCGCAAGCAATGCCTGCGGTTTGTTGTTTTTATCAGAATACAACAATTATAGGGGCGCACGGCTGTGCGCCCCTACAAATCAAATTCCCATCGTCGCCACAAGAATTAATCTTAGAATTTCTCAACGATACAATTGATGTACAGGTTAGAGCGATCGCGCAGCAAAATGCACAAAATAATTCTTTCCCTACTGTACCTTCACCTCTGAAAGAATGGTTACAAAGTTTGGCTGCTGTTGACGCAAAAATAATAGCAGATCCAGCCCAATTAGAACGCTTAGAAGCAATGGTCAAAGCTTGGACTGCACCAATTCAATATCAATTAGAAGGGCGAAGTTTATTTCGGACTTGTTTTCAGTTATCTCCTCCAACTGAAGGTAAGAATAATTGGTCTCTAAGTTACTATCTACAAGCAGTAGACACGCCCGAATTTATTGTTGATGCAGCTACAATTTGGCAACATCCAGTTGCTAACTTAGAATATTGCGATGCCGAAGGCGGTTCGCGAAGCGACCAGCGCACGATCTCGCAACCGCAGGAAACCTTACTAAGGGGTTTGGGATTAGCTTCAAGACTTTATTCTCTAATTGCACCAAGTTTAGAACAACCATTTCCTCAATCTTGTAGTCTCAATCCCCTACAAGCATACGAGTTTATTAAATCAGTCGTATGGCGATTTGAGGATAGCGGTTTAGGTGTGATTTTGCCCTCCAGTTTAGAGCGTGAGGGTTGGGCAAATCGCTTAGGATTGAAAATTAGTGCTACGACTCCGAAGAAAAGCGATCGCCTGGGATTGCAAAGCCTACTGAATTTTAAATGGGAATTGGCGATCGGCGGACAAACTTTATCGAAAGCAGAATTCGATCGCTTGGTGAAGTTAAACAGTCCCCTAGTCGAAATTAACGGCGAGTGGGTAGAGTTGCGTCCCCAAGATATCAAAACAGCCCAAGCTTTCTTTACGGCGCGTAAAGATAACTTGAATTTAAGTCTAGAAGATGCTTTGCGATTGAGTACGGGCGACACCCAGACGATTGAAAAGCTTCCTGTGGTTAGTTTTGAAGCATCAGGGGCGCTGCAAGAATTAATGACAGCACTAACAGATAACCAAGCGATCGCACCTTTAGCCACACCAGAGGGCTTTCGCGGCGAATTGCGCCCCTATCAAGCACGGGGTGCGGGGTGGTTGAGTTTCCTCGAACGCTGGGGCTTAGGTGCGTGTCTGGCGGACGATATGGGACTGGGAAAAACGATCCAGTTCATCGCTTTTCTACTCAATCTCAAGCAACAAAAAGCATTAGAAAAACCAACTTTGTTAGTTTGTCCTACTTCTGTATTGGGAAACTGGGAACGGGAGGTGAGAAAATTTGCCCCGCAGTTAAAAGTATTGATGTATCACGGGGATAAAAGACCAAAAGGTAAGACATTCGAGCAAACTGTTACAGGAAAAGATTTGGTAATTACCAGTTATGCTTTAATGCACCGCGATTTAAAAACTCACCAAAGTGTTTCTTGGCAAGGAATTGTTTTAGATGAAGCCCAGAATATCAAAAATTCTGAAGCCAAGCAATCTCAGGCAGTGCGTCAGTTAGAAGCCCAATTTCGCTTTGCTTTGACGGGTACGCCAGTAGAAAACAGATTGCAAGAATTGTGGTCGATTCTAGATTTTATCAACCCTGGATATTTAGGACAAAAGCAATTCTTTCAAAGACGATTTGCGATTCCGATTGAGAAATATGGCGATGCAGCTTCTTTAAAAACATTGCGATCGCTAGTTCAACCTTTTATTTTGCGACGATTAAAGAGCGATCGCAGTATTATTCAAGACTTGCCTGAAAAACAGGAGATGACTGAATTTTGTGGTTTATCTCCCGAACAGGCGAAACTGTACGAACAATTAGTTGAAACATCCTTGGCTGAAATTGATGCTGCTGATGGAATTCAACGCCGAGGGATGATTTTGGCACTACTAGTAAAATTAAAACAACTATGCAATCATCCAGGGCAGTTTTTGAAAGAAACAACGCTGAAAGAACCACAGCGATCGGGTAAATTGATTCGACTACAAGAGATGTTAGAAGAAGCAATTTCAGAAGGCGATCGCGCTTTAATTTTCACTCAATTTGCGGAATGGGGTAAGTTGTTAAAACCTCATTTAGAACAAAAGTTAGGTCGAGAAATCTTTTTCCTCTATGGTAGTACTTCCAAGAAACAAAGAGAGGAAATGATCGATCGTTTTCAGCACGATCCACAGGGTCCACCCGTGATGATTTTGTCTCTCAAAGCTGGGGGAACGGGATTAAATTTAACGCGGGCAAATCATGTATTTCACTTCGATCGCTGGTGGAATCCAGCCGTAGAAAACCAAGCCACAGATCGGGTATTTCGGATCGGGCAAACTCGTAATGTTCAAGTCCACAAATTTGTTTGCACGGGAACGTTGGAAGAGAAAATTAACGACATGATTGAAAGCAAAAAAGCCTTAGCAGAGCAAGTGGTAGGCGCAGGTGAAAATTGGTTGACTGACTTAGATACAGATCAATTGCGACAATTACTCGTACTAGAACGTAATGCTGTAATTGAAGAGAATGAGGATTAACAATAACTGTAGGAAGATACAATGACTACAAACCAAAGCTTTCAAGCTAGTCGAGAGTGGTGGTCGCAACGCTGGCTAGATCTATTAGATTCCTATCGATTCAAAAAGCGATTGGAACGCGGCAGAAATTATGCACGACAGGGAAACATTTTAAATATCAAATTTGAAGGTTCTCAAGTATTAGCACGGGTGCAAGGGACAGATCCAGAACCATACAAAGTTTCACTATCTTTAGAAAAATTTGATGACGAACAGTGGGGATATGTTGTAGAAACAATGTCTCAAAAAGCAGTTTATGCAGCCAAATTACTAGCAGGAGAAATGCCGCAAAATATAGAAGAGATTTTTACTGCTAATGGTTTATCTTTGTTTCCTTTTACCCTATCAGAAGTTAAAAGTCACTGTTCTTGTCCCGATAAAGCCAACCCTTGCAAACACGTCGCCGCAGTCTACTATCAACTAGGCGATCGCTTCAGCGAAGATCCCTTTGTCTTGTTCCAACTACGGGGACGCACTAAGGATGAGGTTCTCACTTCCTTAAGGGAATTTAGGAGTAAAGAAGAAAAGTCAAAAGTCAAAAGTCAAAAGTTAAAAGTTAAAAGTCAAAATTTCCCGATTCCCGACTCCCGTACGGGTGGGTTTGGAAACCCGCCCCTACCGACTCCCTCATTTTGGCAATACAATGAATCACTCGACCCATCGTTAGTGGTCATAGCACCATCACTCAGCGGCGAAACGATTTTAGATGTCTTAGGAGAAATTCCCGTGGCAGAATTAGAGACTGATGAAGCAGATCGAGGTGATGCCACTGCATCTGGAATAGTACAAAAATACTTAACTGACATTTACCAACAAGCCAGCCAACAAGCCGCGATCGCAGCGATGAGTACTGGATGATGGGCTAGGAGTGAGGGAGACAAGGGGACAAGGGAGACAAGGGGGACAAGGGGGACAAGGGGGACAAGGGAGACAAGGGGGACAAGGGGGACAAGGGAGACAAGGAGGATACACAATTCACAGTTAATTCCAACTTCCAACTTCTTTCCCCGCATCCCAAGACACGACAGCCTTTTCCCTGCTCTCTGCTCCCTGCTCCCTGCTACCTAATAACTGACAATGGGTGGAATATATGGCGATCGCGTCGTTTAATAAACTAAGGTCTTAAATCTTAATGTTGTTTATTTTCTGACTCAACTATGGCTGAAGCTTTGAAACTTGAAGATGCGGTGGAATTTGCCGAAAACCCAGAACCGCGCTGTCCGTGCGTCCTGCTGTTAGATACTTCTGGCTCCATGCAGGGAGTCGCTATTGACGCTCTCAATGAGGGTTTACGCACTTTCAAAGAGGAACTCAACCAAGATAACTTGGCGCGCAAGCGGGTTGAAGTGGCGATCGTCACGTTTGGTAGTGACGTGAAAGTAGCGCAGGATTTCGTCACGGCTGACATATTTGAACCGCCTAGCCTATCAGCCCAAGGTTTAACTCACATGGGTGGGGCAATTCTCCAAGGGCTAGATATGATCGAAGCCCGTAAAGGTCAGTATCGTAGTAATGGTGTGAATTACTATCGTCCTTGGGTATTTTTGATCACGGATGGCGAACCGCAAGGAGAACCAGACAGTATCATCGACCAAGCCACGCAACGGATTCGCGACGATGAGGCAGGTAAGCGAGTTGCTTTCTTTGCTGTAGGGGTAGAATCAGCCAACATGACGCGCTTGAGTCAAATTGTCGTCCGCAGCCCCTTAAAGTTACAAGGATTAAACTTCAAAGAGCTGTTTATCTGGCTATCGGCAAGTATGCAGCGGGTTTCTCAATCCAAACCAGAAGATCAAGTTGCTCTCCCACCGCCTGGGTGGGGCGTAGTCTAAATCAGTGACCAGTGACCAGTGAACAGTGACCGATATTTGTCTGTTGCGATCGCTGTCAAACCTTACGATTCTGTTTCTCTTGACAATAGATCTAGATCTACCTCTCTTTTACCCCCCTTAAAAAGGGGGGTTGGGGGGATCTTCCAAGGCACAGTTTCAGGGAAAGAGTAGGGCTACTGTTTATAGCCTCTCATTTAGCATTCACCACCAAACAACTCGCTTTCTCGTTTCCTTCTGGTGGCAGCAGGGCGACGACGTGAGGCACGGGACGGGGGGTATAAGGTACTAGCAATTCACCCTTATAAGCAAGCGAAGAACTGTCACCGGAGTCGAGCATTACCGCATCTCGCAACCCAGCTTTAGCTAATACTGCACCTAGCCTCACAGCATCGACATTTCTCGGAGCCACGCCAATTGTGGGCTGTCCTGCCTGGTTAATTCCCCAGAAAGCCCGACGACGCGCCGCATCAAAACCAAATAAGTTACCAAAAGACTCTCGCGATCGCGGTTGTCCGTCTTTTACCAGCCAAGCAGCAGCGACAAAAGCATCTGTTACGTCTGACATCTCCGCCTGGATTCCTTCTAACGTGTTGTGTAACGAAGGATCGAAGGGAATATATTTAACTGCCTGAGTCCCAATTAATACCAAGGGTCTACCTGCAAGCCTAAGATTCTCACTTGCATTACCAGGGACAAAGTTACTCGCTTTTTGACTGAGTACGGGACCGATCATAATGTTGGAATTGATGACTTTGAGCGAGAAAAAGCCCCCATCTACGCCCGCAACTGCGGCAGTATCAGCTAAAATCTCCGGGACTTGGTAGCGGCTTTTCGCATGGATCGTCATTGGTCTACCACCAGAGATTAATAACAAGTAGGTGCGATCGATGGTGGTTTTGTTGACGGTGACATTGGCAGAAAAATCGAATTCTTCTCCCCACTTAGGAATTTTCATGCCACCTGAAGTTTGAGAGAGAATGCTAGATTCTGGGTTGGCGATCGCCCGTGCTAAATTAGATTGACCGAAGCGACCGATGGCAAGTAAACTTTCCGAGTCGCCAGCAAAGCGTTCGTCGTTGTCGTTCATCGTCAGCGCCGATAGATAACCAGCCTTTTTGACTGCTGCGGCAACTTTTTGGTTATATTTCCCAGCCGGATACGTAAAATAGCGGATTGGTATATCTAGCTTATTTTCCAAAATCTGTTTGGATTTAGTCACTTCCATTTGGAGTTTGTCGTCGGACAGGCGACGCAAATCTTCAGGATGGGTAACGCTGTGAGCTGCAACAGTAATTAACGGATCGGCTGCCATTTCCTTCAGTTGTTCCCAACTGACATGACTTCTACCGACGTTGTTGCCTACCCCAGAAGTATAAATAGAAAACACGGCTGGATAGCCATATTTTTTTAGAAGTGGATAAACATATTCGTAATGTCCCCCGTAGCCGTCATCAAACGTTAACATAATCGGCTTTTCTGGCAAGGGTAAACCCGTCCGCAGATGAATGACGAGTTGGTCGTAACTGATGGGGGTAAAACCCTGTTGTTTAATAAATTGAAGATGCTGCTCGAATTCTTGGGGCGTGACATCAAAAAAGACTTGTTTTTTGGGCAAGATGTCGTGATACATCAAGATGGGAACCTTTGCCAATTTTGCCCTTTCATTGATAGTGGGGTAAGGGCTGGAATTGAAATAGGCAGCTAATTGGGGTCCCAACTTCAAGCTGAGAAACTCAAAGAGTTTGGTTTTATCTTCTGTCCAATTTGTCGTCTGAAGCAACTGAGTTGCCAAGCTAGTAAGTTCGGTTCCATAAGGCGAAGCTTGCGGACAATGACTTAAAGACGGTGCTGGTGTTGAGGAATTGTTTTGCTTTTCTTGCGCTTGAGCTACAGTTGCAAAAAGCGACACGGAAAAAGTCAGCGTTACTGACAGAAGTAGTTTTGACAGCACCGGACTGAAATATTGAGCAGTAAAAAACCGATAAAAGCAAGTTGACAACATGGGTATCTACAAAAACGAGCGAGACTCTTAGATTCTGAGCCAATAAAGTTTTAGCCAAGTGTAAGCCATTCCCAAAAGTGAGACAATTACACCCTAATCGCAATGCATTAAAAGTCTAATATTTACTGCTTAAGTTCCCGCTAAGGCAGCTTTAAGTTAGTGCAAATACCGTGAGGAATATAAGTCGGGAGTCGGGAGTCGGGGAAGAGAGCTGAGGGGCTTCAGGGGCTTCAGGGGCTTCAGGGGCTTCAGGGGCTTCAGGTGCAAGAACTGTCTTCACGCAGTGTAGCGTAGCGTTTACTGTCAACCAACTACCAATTACCAACTACCAATTACCAATTACCAACTACTATCAACTCCATTCCCTGACTCCTCATTTAAGTGTCCAATAGTGGCTAAAATGATTAAGCCTGTACCTGGCAAGCTAGAACGCTAATCAAGAGTAATCCTGAAATGGTTGCACGATCGCTGCTCTACGAAGGCAAAGCCAAAATTGTTTACACGACAACAGAGCCAGAAATATTACTGGCACATTTCAAAGACGATGCCACTGCCTTTAATGCTCAAAAGCGAGGCAGTATTGTCGGCAAAGGAGAGATTAACTGCACCATCTCCACTGTGTTGTTTCAGTATTTAGAAAAGCAAGGCATTCCGACACACTGGCTGGAAAGCATTAGTGCCAATCAAATGCGCGTCAGGCGATTGCAAATCTTGCCGTTAGAGGTGGTCGTCAGGAACATTGCCGCAGGGAGTCTCTGTCAACAAACAGGATTACCTCTAGGGACAGTTTTGAAACAGCCGTTGGTAGAGTTTTATTACAAAAACGATAGTTTAGGAGATCCCTTATTGACGAGCGATCGCCTCTTTTTGCTAGAGCTAGCAACTCCAGAACAAGTCAACCAATTACAACAAATGGCGCGCCAAATTAATCGCTATCTGAGCGAATTTTTCCAGCGTTGCGATCTGACCCTGGTAGACTTCAAGCTAGAGTTTGGGTACGATGCTCAGGGACAGTTACGGCTGGGTGATGAAATTAGCCCCGATACTTGTCGTTTATGGGACGTAGCTGAAACAGACACCAATCGGCGAGTCATGGACAAAGACCGTTTCCGTCGCGACTTAGGCAATGTCGAAACCGCCTACCAAGAGGTGCTGCGTCGCGTGCTAGCTCAAGGTAATGAGGGAGGCGGGAATTAGGGAGTCGGGAGTCGGAAGTGGGAGACAAGGAAGACAAGGGGGACAAGGAAGCAGAGGAAGAGAGGAGCAAACAATTGCTAACCGTCAACAGTCAACCGTCAACTACCAAATGACAAATGACAAATGACGAATGACAAACTTTTATTGGTGTGCGGACGTGCTAAATAGGTGAAACAAAATGCGTTTATTTCGTGTATGGGTAGCGATCGCGGCGATCGCGAGCTTTCGGCAAGTCATGCTGGTGCAAATGCCAGCAACGTATGCAACTCCTGCCGATCGCACTGTGACAGAGGAGCAAGGAAAACAATTTAAAGTCAAAAGTCAAAAGTTAAAAGTCAAAAATAATTCTGAAATTGCCAGAAGTCGGAATTCTCCGACGTCTTCACGTCAAGTGTTAATCGCCAGCTTAAAGGGAGAAAAGGTTGTAACAGCAACACCAAAATTAGCAGCAAAAAAATTAGCAGCTAAAGAAAGCTTTTCTCTAAAACCAAGTACAAATCGTAGCGATCGTCATCTGACAGAGCATGGCGCAGCGGCACTCAAAACGCGAGCGATCGCCCAACTCGACTCGCAGGACGAGACCCCCAGAGGAATTGAAATTCCGATTAACCGCGATCGTCAACCAGCACCGGATTCTAAACCAGCGACAGAACCAGCTACGCCGCCAACAGTACCAGTGCAACCAGCTCCAGGTACGGAATCTCTACCGCAGCAAGAAACACCCAATCGCATTCAAGTTCCCGTGACTCCTAACGGCGCACCTGCACCAGGAAGCGTTCCCAATCAGCCAAATCCACCTATTCCTCCATCCACTCCAGCACCAGAACAAAAACTACCAACAGATGCGCTTCCCCCTACGCCAACTCAGCCAGGAACGCCGGGAGAAACTCAACCCACGCCAACTCAGCCAGGAACGCCAGCACCAAATCAACCCACGCCAGAAACTCAACCCGAAGCCGCAGAACCTAGAGTTCTTGTCGCAGAAGTCGCTGTGAGTAGCGAAACTGGCACTTTGACTGAAGAATTACAAAACGAAGTTTACCAAGCAATTCGTACCGCTCCAGGGCGAACGACAACGCGATCGCAATTACAAGAAGATATCAACGCCATTTTTGCGACAGGCTTTTTCGCCAACGTCCGGGCTATACCGGAAGATACACCCTTGGGCGTGCGGGTTGCCTATATCGTGCAACCCAACCCAACCCTTCAGCGAGTCCAAATCGAAGCTAACCCTGGTACAAATGTTCCGTCTGTCTTGCCTCCCAAATTAGTTGAGGATACTTTTAAGCCGCAGTACGGCAACATTCTCAACTTCCGCCGCTTGCAGGAAGGCATTAAGCAGCTCAACGAGTGGTATCAGAAAAATGGTTATGTCTTGGCACAAGTGATTGCCGCGCCCCAAGTTGCACCAGACGGCACGGTGACGCTCCAAGTATCGGAAGGGGTTGTTGAAGATATCCAAGTCCGTTTCGTGCGGGAAGGCGAAGCAACCGACGATGAAGGCAAACCAATTCGCGGTCGGACGCGAGATTTTATCATCACGCGAGAACTCGCCCTGAAGCCCAATAACGTATTCAATCGCAACGTGGTTCAAAGCGACTTGCAGCGAGTTTACGCACTAGGGATATTTGAAGATGTAAACGTTGCCCTCAACCCCGGTCAAGACCCCCGTAAAGTGATTGTCGTACTGAACGTGGACGAACGCCGCAGCGGTAGTTTGGGATTGAGCGGTGGTATTAGTTCTGCCAGTGGCTTATTTGGAGCAGTCAGCTTTCAACAAAACAATTTAGGTGGCAACAACCAAAAGCTAGGGGCAGAGTTGCAGGTTGGTACGGAACGGAGCGAGTTGCTGTTCGATCTTCGGTTCACAGACCCCTGGATTGCTGGAGACCCCTATAGAACTTCCTATACAGTCAACTTATTCCAGCGGCGATCGATTTCGCTAATTTTTGATGGAGATGACGAGAATATCGAGGTAGGCGACCCTGATGATGGCGTGCGTCCCCGCGTGCGGCGACAAGGTGGCGGCGTTACCTTTACCCGTCCTTTGTCTCGCAATCCCTTGGCTCGGTCGGAATGGACTGCATCCGCAGGCTTGCAATATCAGCGTATTTCCATCCGCGATGATGATGGTGAAGTCACGCCAGAAGGTAGATTTAACGGTAGAGAAGATATTCCCTTGAGTTTTTCTGACGACGGTTCAGACGATTTGCTCACTGTACAGTTAGGAGCAGTGCGCGATCTCCGAAATAACATCACGACACCTACTGACGGTTCTTTCCTGCGATTAGGCGTAGAGCAATCGATTCCCATCGGTAGCGGTAGCATTCTCCTGAATCGATTGCGGGGTAGCTACAGTCAATATATTCCGGTCAACTTTACTAGTTTCAATGAAGGACCGGAAACTTTAGCTTTTAATATTCAAGCTGGAACGGTCATTGGCGATCTACCTCCCTACGAAGCCTTTTCCATTGGTGGTAGTAATTCAGTACGGGGTTACGGAGAAGGAGAATTAGGCAGCGGACGCAGTTTTGTCACTGCTACAGCCGAGTATCGCTTTCCGATTTTCTCGGTTGTCGGTGGCGCTCTATTTGTCGATTTTGGCTCCGATTTAGGGACGGCAGGTAACGTACCTGGAGAACCAGCAATTCTACTCGATAAACCAGGTACGGGAGTCGGCTACGGTGTTGGCGTGCGAGTCAATTCTCCCTTGGGACCCCTGCGCCTAGACTACGGCTTGAACAGCGACGGCGATAGTCGCATTCAGTTCGGTATTGGGGAGAAATTTTAGGGGTAGGGGTTATGGATAGGAGACAGGAAATAGGAGGACAAGGAGATAAGGGTGACAAGCGAGAAATTAATTCCGAATTCCGAATTCCGAATTCCGAGTTCTCCTCACAACAATACACTCTCGCAGGTACTATAAGTCAGTCGGGAGTCGGATTGCATAGTGGAGAGACTAGCCAAGTTCGCATTTTACCCGCCGCAGCGGGAGAAGGGCGCTATTTTGTGCGGGTCGATTTGCCAACTCAACCAATAATTCCTGCTCGCGTTGAGGCGGTTAGCCAAACCGTACTTTCAACGCAACTCGAAACTGGAACGGCATCCGTGCGCACCGTAGAGCATTTGCTAGCAGCCCTAGCAGGCAGCGGAGTCGATAATGCCAGGATTGAAATTGATGCGGCAGAAGTGCCGCTGTTAGACGGTTCTGCGCGAGTCTGGGCAGAGGAGATCGCCAAAGTTGGGCGATCTCCTCTGCCGGCGCCTACTATTGTCCCCCAATTACTAGAACCCGTTTGGGTACGCGAAGGCGATACTTTTGTCGCAGCTTTGCCCGCACCAGAAACCCGCTTTACTTACGGAATTGACTTTGAGACTGAGGCGATCGGCAATCAATGGCATAGTTGGACGTATAATACATCTACATTTGCGGCAGAAATTGCCCCAGCACGCACTTTCGGTTTGGCAACCCAGATCGAATTCTTGCGATCGCAAGGGTTAATTAAAGGTGGAAGTCTTGAAAATGCTATTGTTTGTACCCCCCAATCATGGCTGAATCCACCATTGAGATTTGCAAATGAACCAGCACGTCATAAAATTTTAGATTTAGTGGGAGATTTGTGCTTACTGGGGACATTCCCCAACGCTCATTTCCTTGCTTATAAAGCAAGCCACAAACTACACGTTCAACTTGCCCAACTGCTGGAGCAAAAAATGAAATCATGAAGGAGACAGGAGACAGAGACAGGAGACAAGAAAGACAAGGGGGTAATTCTAGTCACTAGCCACCAGCCACCAGTCACTCACCTGACTCCCTGCTCCCTAATCCTTCTCTGCACAGCCCCGATCTTTGAGAAATTCAGCCATGTCAACCCTGATCCAAGTCAATTCCCCAGATTCTCCTGCTAGCGATGATGCTAATCTTCAGCATCTCGATCGTCAAACTGAAGTTACTCCTACCCCAGAGAAAACAACCCTCACAGTCGAGCAAATTCATGCACTTTTGCCTCATCGCTATCCTTTTGCCCTGGTAGATAGAATTATTGAGTACATCCCAGGGAAAAGAGCGGTTGGGATCAAGAATGTGACTTTCAACGAACCTCATTTTCAGGGACATTTTCCCCAAAGACCATTGATGCCTGGAGTTTTGATTGTAGAAGCTATGGCACAAGTCGGTGGAGTCGTGTTAACTCAAATGCAAGAAATGGACGGCAATTTGTTTGTGTTTGCTGGCATGGATAAAGTTAGGTTTCGGCGACAAGTAACTCCCGGAGATCAGTTGGTGATGACAGTGGAACTGTTGTGGGTAAAGCGTCGTCGTTTTGGGAGAATGCAAGCCCGTGCTGAAGTTGACGGTCAACTGGCAGCAGAAGGTGAATTACTCTTTTCCCTTGTAGAGTAATTTAGCAGAAGTCAGAAGTCAGAAGTCGGAAGTCAGAAGTCAAAGGTCAAAAGTCAAATGTCAGAAGCGATTTACGCACCACTCACCACTCATCGATCGCTGATAACTTTGTAGAGACGTTACATGTAACGTCTCTACACTGATAACTGATAACTGACAACTGATTTTCTAGCGCCTCGATTGGAGATGCATCCTTGAAAACACTCATTCATCATACTGCTGCAATCCATCCAGGAGCAGAACTACACCCGACCGTAGAGGTAGGTCCCTACGCGGTTATTGGTCGGGAAGTCAAAGTTGGTCCCGAAACTACCATTGGCGCTCATGTTGTGTTGGAGGGACCAACAGAAATTGGGGCGAGAAATCAAATTTTTCCGGGAGCGGCAATTGGGCTAGAACCACAAGACCTTAAGTACGATGGCGGTTCCTCAATGGTAAAAATTGGCGACGGCAATCGTATCCGCGAGTACGTCACCATCAACCGCGCCACTCGTACCGGAGAAGCCACGATTATAGGTAACAATAACTTATTAATGGCTTATGCTCATGTAGGTCATAACTGTATCATTGAAGACTCTGTGACGATCGCCAATGGTGTGGCTCTAGCCGGACACATCCACATTGAATCACGCGCCACAATCAGCGGCGTTTTGGGCGTACATCAATTCGTGCATATCGGAAAACTAGCAATGGTGGGTGGTATGAGTCGTATCGCTAGGGACGTGCCACCCTATATGTTAATTGAAGGCAATCCAGCACGAGTGCGATCGCTCAACATTGTAGGAATTAGACGCGCCGGTATTGCCCAAGCAGAACAAGGGCAGGTCTATCGTTCCTTGAAAAAAGCTTTTCGCATTCTCTATCGTTCCGATCTCACTCTCAGTCAAGCTTTGGAACAATTAGAGCTAATTGCAGATAACGAACACGTACAGCATCTGTTGCAATTTCTGCGGATGTCCCAGGTTAAACCCAGGCGCGGTTCCATTCCTGGGCGACAATTGCCTAACAGTGACGAGGAAATATGTTAGGCAAAGTCAAAAGTCAAAAGTCAAAAGTCAAAAGTTAAAACACAATTGACAACTAACAACCAACAACTTATCAAATGACAAATGACGAATGACAAATGACTACAGAATTTTCATTAGTACGGGCGAAGTTTCGGGCGATCTTCAAGGAGCTTTACTTGTAGAAGCATTGCACCGTCAAAGCCGCGATCGCAATCTGCCTCTGGAAATTGTTGCCTTGGGAGGCGATCGCATGGCAGCATCTGGCGCTCGTCTTTTGGCTAATACTGCTAGCATTGGCTCTGTTGGTACTGTCTGGGAAGCAATTCCATTTGTCTTACCTACCCTCAAAATTCAAAGTCAAACTAAACAATATCTCCAACAACATCCCCCCGATCTTGTCGTACTCATAGACTATGCCGGACCCAATTTGGCTTTAGGCAGCTACATCCGGCGAACTTTTCCCCAAGTTCCAATCGTGTATTTTATTGCTCCCCAAATGTGGGTTTGGTGGTCTAATCGGAGAGAAATCGATCGCTTAGTCAAGATGACGGATCGGTTGTTGGCAATATTTCCCGCAGAAGCCAGTTATTTTGAACGCTTGGGCGTGTCAGTTACTTGGGTAGGGCATCCTCTACTCGATCGCGTGCAGGCAGCACCTAGTCGCGAAGTAGCAAGGGCTAAGCTAGGTATTGCACCAGAGGCTTTGAGCGTAGCATTAATTCCTGCCTCTCGTCACCAAGAATTAAAATATCTGCTGCCAGCAATGTTTCAAGCAGCAAAAGCAATTCAGGCAAAACTACCACAAGTAAGTTTTTGGATTCCCCTATCTTTAGAAATCTATCGCCAACCGATCGCCCAAGCAGTAAAAGATTACGGCTTACAAGCAACTATACTTTCCGGTCAAACTTTAGAGGCGATCGCGGCAGCTGATTTAGCAATTACTAAATCTGGTACGGTCAATCTAGAAATTGCCTTGTTAGACGTGCCGCAAGTCGTAATTTATCGCGTCAGTCAATTTACAGCGTGGATTGCCCGCCATCTCCTCAAAATTAACTTACCCTTGATTTCGCCACCGAACTTAGTTGTCGATCGCGAGATCGTCCCAGAGTTACTTCAAGATCGAGCCACACCGGAAAATATTACCCAACAAGCTTTAGAATTGCTGCTCAACCCAACTCGTCGCCAGCAAGTTTTAACAGACTATCAGCAAATGCGATCGCTTCTAGGAGAAACAGGCGTAGGCGATCGTGCTGCTACAGAGATATGGCAAATATTGTTAGCTAGAAGTCGGGAGTCGGGAGTCGGGTGAGTGGCTAGTGGCTGGTGGCTGGTGGCTAGATGGTTCTGACTTGTGACTTGTCCCCACACCCTTTTCTTCGCTACTCGCGACTCACTTTCTACTCATATCTAGCTGATTGTGCCAGAATCGGTGGCGATAAGGTCAGGAGTTACGCACAAGAAAATCTGAGATCTCGATCTCCCCTGGTTCCCCCCTTAAAAAGGGGACTTTAAGCCCCTTTTTTAAGGGGTTTGGGGGATCGACTGCGTAAGTCCTAGAAGGTATTGGCGATCGGTGAAAGCAAGAAAGTTTATGGTTTATGGCTATGACTGGCGATCCTGAAATGTTGCTAGAAGCAACAAAAACAGCACTGCAACAAGAAGACTATCAAGGGGCGATCGCTCATTTAGAAATCCTCTGTCAGACAGAAAATATTTCCATCGCCGAGCAACAAACTCAGCCAGCAACTTCTAGTAGCAATATCAAATACCTGCTCTCCCTTTGCCGACTCTTAGCGCAAAGCAGCAATCTCCAAATCGAAGAGCTGAGGGAGTTTCTAAGCAGAAGAGCAGAGGAGACTATGAAATTAGGAGCAGAGGGAGCAATTCTAGCCACCAGCCACCAGTCACCAGCCACTTTTCTCCAATTCAAGCAAGCACCAAGAGCGCAACGCTGGCAGCCATTACCAACTATTAATTTGATGCCATTTTGGTTGTTACAGTGCGGTAGCGCGATCGCTCTATTTTGGTCGATCCAACAACTCATTGAGTTGGCGATGGGATTGACTAACGATTTATTGGTAAAACTCCCCTATTTAGAACCGTTTCAGCCGTTCTATCACGACCATACTACCAAGATCGTATTCGTATTGGTGCTGTTGCTAGCCCTATCCCCTTGGTTGATAGATGGATTACTAAGATGGTGGCACGGGCTTCAACACCTATCTCTGGAAACTTTGGAAATTTCTAGCCCAGAAGCTAGCAGGCTGCTACAGCGCTCTTGTCGCCAGCACCACTATCATTTACCTCAGTTGCGCGTGCTACCTACAGCCGTGCCGCTTATTTTCACTTATGGCAACCTGCGCCGCACGGCAAGAATAGTCGTAAGTCAAGGTCTGCTAGAGCAACTCGCAGATGATGAAATTGCCGCTATCTATGCAACACAATTAGGGCAGATAGCTAATTGGGATTTTATCGTTTTATCTCTATTTTTATTAGTTACTCAGTTACCCTACATAACCTATTCCCAGTTATCGCAGTGGGGCAACAAGATATCGAATAAAACTCTCCAAGCCTTTATCGCGATCGCCGCTAACTTTGCTTATGGACTTTGGTTGCTTCTGCGTTTACCAGCGTTTTGGCTCTCTCAGTTACGCATATACTACAGCGATCGCCATGCCGCAGAATTAACTGGCAATCCTAACGCCCTCAGTCGCGCCATACTCAAAATTGCCCGTGGTGTGGCTCAAGATATTCAACAGCAAGGACATACCAGTTGGTTGCTAGAAGGTTGGGACTTACTCACAATTATCAGTTACAAACAAGCGATCGCCCTGAGCAACCTACATTCATTACCCGAATTAGAAGTAGCTTTAGCCTGGGACTGCACGAATCCTTTGCGCTACTGGCTTAGCATCAACCAAGCTCATCCCTCAATGGGCGATCGCCTCCAACGGCTGAATCAAATTGCCCACTTTTGGCGCTTGGATACTGAATTAAATTTACGAATGAGTCGGGAATCGGGAGTCGGGAGTCGTTGGGGGATTAGGGGGAACTCGGGGACCCCACGACCGAAGGGAGTGGGGATTAGGGGGAACTCGGGGACCCCACGACCGAAGGGAGTGGGGATTAGGGGGAACTCGGGGGACAAGGAAGCTAGAGGAGAACGATCGCGCACCACACCCCACACCCTTCTTTCTTCACGACTCGCTATTATTACAAGTTTCTCCTTACTTAGGAGTTCTCCTCGGTGCTGCTTTTAGCAGTTTTATGTGGCTGATTGGATGGCTCGGCGGTTACTGGTTGGGTAATCCTTACTTAGCTTGGATGTGGGGTGATTGGTGGATCGTGCGCGGTAGCTTGGCGATTGGCTTGAGCCTCGGTATTTTTCTGCGGCTAAATGCTTTATTTCCAGAAACAAAGTCTACCAGCTTGCTAAATCGTCCCAATCTTGCCGAGCTGTTGTCTAATCCCGATTTATTACCAGTTGTCCCGCAGCCTCTCCGCCTCCAAGGTAAGTTGTTAGGACGGCGCGGTATTGGCAACTGGTTCGGACAAGATTTACTGCTGCATTTACCAACTGGCTTAGTCAAGCTGCATCATGCTTCTTGGCTGGGACCCCTCGGCTGTCTTTTGCTTAGACCCTCTACCGACCCTACCGATTTAATTGGAAGGCATGTTATCTTAACAGGCTGGTTCCGCCGTGGGGCTACGGCTTGGATCGATATTGAAATTTTACGAACTCAAGCCGGTAAAACCAGTACCAGCAGCCATCAGGGTTGGTCGATCGCACTGGCGATTGCCGCTACAATTTGGGGCGTGTACGTGATTGTAAAGGGAGGCAGTTATTAATTATCAGTTATCAGTTATCAGAGAGCAGGGAGCAGAGGAGAATAACAACCAATTACCGATTACCAACTACCAATTACCAACCAATAATGTAAAGATTAATTGCAAAATCCTAGTCGTTTATGTTACATTTATTTACATAAACAACTAAAGTTCAGATCTAGCTGCAAGTTAAAGCGACCTAACGTCTTACGCTTCGGTTAGTTTGGGTCAGGTTTTTCTCCTTCCAACACAGCAACAGCCAGACCAGCCACAGGCTGGTTTTTATTTCAGGAGTTAGTGAGACAGGTATCGCATTTCTGTACTCAATAGCCCGCTCCGAAGTTAAAAAACTGACAATAAGCACAAATCTATTTTGAAAACAATATCTATAGTGTCAACCGTGATATTTTAGAAGATGGTGTCAACTTTCCAGGCGATCGGAAATATCATCAGGAGTCAAACGCCGTTGCGATCTAACCGCCAAAACTGCGCAGTCAAGCTTTTAGATCGTACCGTAGCATGATAAACTTATCAGTCTTTGCCAATACAATGAATTGGATTTTAGAAGTTGACAGTTTAAGGCAAAAGTTAGTTGGCGACGGTTTGCGGCGATTCTTGCCACTATTCACCTCACCCTCCTGTCAGAAATTTTGTTAACAACCTTAATTGCATCCAAGTTGAGAGGTACATTTCATGCCAGTCCGTTTATACATTGGTAATTTGCCAAAAGATGAAGTCGATCGGCAAGAGTTGCAAGCAGTTTTTGCTGATGCGGGTAGTAACGTGACTACAAAAGTCATTAAAGACCGCAAGACCGGAAAGTGCCGTGGTTTTGGTTTTGTTACTGTCAATAATGACGAGCAAGCAGACGAAATCATCGAGAAATATAACGGCTATATGTTTAAGGAAACGCCACTGAAGATTGAGAAGGCGTTGCCTCGTAACAAAGGTCAAGAAGAGGAAGACCAAGCCCCTGTTGCTAGTAGTGCTAATACTGGAGATGCTCCTGTTAGTAGCAACGCAGAAAAAAGCGGTGGCAATAAGCGTAGTGGGAAAAAACCTCGTCGTGGTGGTTCTGCCGGAACTTCTACAGGCTCGTCTGATGCTGAGGGAATTCGTCCCGATCCTCGTTGGGCTTCTGAACTAGAAAAGCTGAAACAGATGTTGGCAGCTCAAACTACTAATGGATAGGCATCTGATTGAGGGTTAGGTGTTGGGAGTCAAGGATTGTTTGCAATTAGCGGTTGACGATTAGCGAATAGTTGTTGTCAGCTGTTTCTCATCTGCACTCCTACTCTCCCCCTATACTCTCTGAGTGGGCGTTCTAGTTGTTAGAGTGACTGCGACATGAACTCAGCCTTGCCTCAGAATCTTCTGGGAAAAAATGTGCTAAGCGATCGCTCTAGAGGCATATGGAAAAAGTCGGATATTGAATGTATTCAATTAAATTTTTAAATATTATATAGAAAATAAACTTATACGTTAAGTCAAAAATTATACAAAATCAACCGGAAGTTTTGCTCGTATACTTAGTTGTTTTTATACTTAACTTTCATAGAAAACTTGCTCGTAAGTTAACTCTTGCCAACAATAACTAATTGAAGCTGTGCTTTAGGTAAAGAGAACTTGCAGCGATGCAACCTTTCTTAAATATTTTTTGACATACCTAACTGTCATCAATAAAAAGTAACAGTAGAAATCTATCTTTTGGCGCGGATAATCCCTAAGGAAGATTTGTATGCATGGCAATTCATCCACCTAGAGGATGCGATCGCGTGTGGTATTGTGTAAATTAAACTTAATAAACTTTAGGGGTAAAGACAGAAGCCTTTGTAAAGTCTCCTTACATTCACCCCTGTTACGGTGCAAATTCAATAGCCACAAAGCTATGAACAACAAAAATCAAAAGCGAATTGCCCTAATTTCAGTCCACGGCGACCCTGCGATTGAGATTGGGAAAGAAGAAGCTGGAGGGCAGAACGTTTATGTCCGCCAAGTGGGTGAAGCATTGGGTAAACTGGGATGGCAGGTTGATATGTTTACCCGCAAAGCTAGCGCCGAACAAGCAAAGATTGTCGAACATAGCGAGAATTGTCGGACAATTCGCTTAACCGCTGGTCCTGAGGAATTCGTTCCGAGGGACAATATTTTTGGTTATGCCTCGGAGTTTGTCGAAGCATTCCTCCAGTATCAACAGCAAACTGGTTATCGATATCCTCTAGTGCATACCAACTACTGGATTTCTAGCTGGGTGGGCATGGAATTGAAGAAAGCCCAATCCATCAAACAAGTCCATACATATCACTCTTTAGGCGCAATTAAATATAAGTCGGTTGCAACCGTACCACTGATTGCCTCGAAGCGGTTGGAAGTCGAAAAAAGGGTACTAGAAACAGCAGAGCGGATTGTTGCCACTAGCCCGCAAGAAAAAGAACACATGCGATCGCACGTCTCTACCAAAGGTAATATTGACATTATTCCTTGCGGTACAGATATTCATCGCTTTGGCGCGATCGACAGCAAAATTGCCAGACAACAGCTAGGAATTCCCCCAGAAAGCAAAGTTGTCTTTTATGTCGGACGATTTGACGAGCGCAAGGGAATTGAAACTTTAGTGCGAGCAGTTGCCCAGTTGCAATTGCGCGGCAAAGAAGACATCAAACTGATTATCGGTGGTGGTAGCCGCCCAGGACAAAGCGATGGCATCGAGCGCGATCGCATTGAAGGTATTGTCAAAGAATTAGGGATGAGCGATTTTACCTCCTTCCCCGGACGGCTAGGCGATGTCGATCTACCTGTTTATTACGCCGCTGCCGATGTTTGTGTCGTTCCCAGTCACTACGAACCATTTGGTCTAGTTGCCATTGAAGCAATGGCAAGCGGTACGCCAGTGGTGGCTAGCGATGTCGGCGGATTGCAATTTACTGTCGTCCCAGAAGAGACAGGTTTACTCGCTCCACCTAAAGATGATGCAGCCTTTGCTGTTGCTATTGACCGAATCTTGAGCGATACTGCCTTCCGAAATCGCCTCGGCTCATCAGCAAGACAACGGGTAGAAGATATGTTTAGTTGGGAAGGAGTCGCCAAACAACTAGGCGAGCTTTACACCAAACTGATGACAGAAACATCAACCGTCGTACCCACGAAGAAAAAAGCTATTAGCGCGTAATGAGTGGTGCGTGGTGAGTGGTGAGTGGTGAGTGGATGATTTCCTTGCCAATTGCCACTCGTCACTCTTTTCCTACTCCCTGCTCCCTGCTCCCTGCTCCCTATTCACAGCAACCCGAGGCAGACGGTGCTTAAAGCCGCAGAGGATTTCCCAAGAAATTGTTTTTAAGACTGCTGCCCAATCATCAGCAGTAATTTGTTCTTTACCTTCTTGTCCGAGGAGAGTGACAACTTCTCCAACTGCTACATCTGGAATTGCCGTCACATCTAGCATTAACTGATCCATAGTAATAGCACCAATTTGGGGGATGCGCCGACCGCAAATCAGAGCCTCCATGCGGTTAGAGAGATTGCGCGGTACGCCATCAGCATAACCAATTCCCACCACAGCCAAGCGGAGTTCGCGATCGCTGACAAAATGATGTCCGTAGCTCACGCCTGTATTGGGGGGGATAGTTTTTACTTGCGTAATTCGCGCTTTGACTTGCAGTACGGGTTTCAACCGGACAGAACTGCTGAGATGAGCTGCTGGGTAGAGTCCATACATTGCTAACCCCACACGTACCAAATCGTAATGTAGATCGGGGCTAGTCAAAGTAGCAGCTGAGTTGGCTAAATGCAGCAATGGAAGAGACATACTAGCTGCTTGAACCTGTGCGATCGCCGTTTCAAATCGCTGCTGTTGTTGCTGCATTATCCTGCGGTCTGGGTTTTCTGCCGTTGCCAGGTGAGAATAAATACTAGCGATTTGCAAATGCGGTAAAGAATGGACTAGCTGCACGAACTCTGTTGCTTGTTCCCACAGGGGTCCAAGGCGAGACATTCCCGTATCGAGTTTGACATGAACTGGTAAATTACCACCCGTAGTCGCAGCCAAAGTTTCAGAGAAGACCAAAGCTTGTTTGGGGTCGCACAGCGTCGGTTGAAGTTGCCAGTGGGCGATCGCCTTTAGTTGTTCCGGCGTATGCGTTGCACCTAAAATCAAAATCGGCGCGTCAATTCCTGCTTGGCGCAGTTCAATTCCTTCCGGTATGGTTGCCACACCCAACCAATTTGCTCCAGCACTTAAAGCTGTACGTGCCACCGTCACCGCTCCATGACCGTAAGCATCTGCCTTCACAACTGCCATTAACGCTGTTTTAGCCGCTAGCAAGCCCTTGAGTTGCCGCACGTTATGGGCTAAAGCACCTAAATTGATTTCCACCCAGGCTCTTTGACGCAATCCACCCACGACATCATTACTAAAAACCGTCTTCTCACTCTGCTCCTGACTCAGCATCCCCACTCCTCTTGTTTTCAGTGACCAGTTACCAGTTATCAGTTATCAGTTGTCAGTGTAGAGACGTTACATGTAACGTCTGTACAAAGTTATCAGTTATCAATGACTAGTGGCTGGTAGCTGGTGGAACCAGAATTAGCCCCCTTGTCCCCCTTGTCTCCCTTGTCCCCCTTGTCTCCCTTGTCCCCCTTGTCTCCCTTGTCTCTTTCCACGCACCACGCACCACTCACCACTTAATTAATGACAAATGACGCAAATATGAGTAATTATGTTAATATCTTGTAAAAAAGTTGGCTGCTGCGATACTCAATGGCTAAGGTATTAGTCCTGAACGCCTCTTACGAGCCGATTAACATCACGAGCTGGCGACGGGCAATTGTATTGCTAATTAAAGGCAAAGCGGAGCAAGTCGAACACAACGGCAAAGTCATTTACGCCGAGTTTCCCTTGCCGACTGTCATCCGCCTGCGTCACTACGTTCGCGTCCCTTACAAAGAAATTCCCCTTACCAGACGTAATATCCTCCATCGAGACAGTCACAGTTGTCAATACTGCGGCTACATCGGGGAGGATTTAACGTTAGATCACGTTCTACCGCGATCGCGTGGCGGGATGGATACTTGGGAAAACATCGTTACTGCGTGCGTCCGCTGCAACGTCAAGAAAGGCAGTCGCACTCCATCCGAGGCACACATGCATCTGCGCCATCCGCCGCGCAAGCCCTACAGCAGCCTCTACTTTGAAGTCACCAAGCATCTCAAGAGCGGTCTGCATGATGAGTGGCAAAAGTATGTCATCGGTCTTTAATCGACCTCTGGCTGAATAGTTGCTATAGAGCTATGATGAGAAATAGAATTTGTATTTCATCCCAGCGCCGGATTGAGTAGCATAACCGTTGATGCCTAAAATAATTGCAGTAAAAAATTGCAGTCACTGTGCGATGAGGCTGATACAGTTTATCGAGTAATAGTAACATTTTTGACCACAATTTTCGCTTCACACGCATACGATAGTATTTATGCCCTTGAACTCGTTCAAGCAGCTTAATAGTCTGCCTTCCACTTCCAATAGCGAGCCTTCTGTTGAAGAAGTTGAGATAGATATGGGATCTGCGGTCGCAACCCAAGAACCATCTCTCGCTCCCTTGTCCGGCGATTCTGGGACTCAACCAGTTGGACGCAACAACAATGGTTCTTCCACCACGTCAAAAGTGGAAGCATTGCGGCAAGTTTTAGAGCGACATCAGCACGAACGACATTTAGTCTTATTGCAAGACTTCCCCGACCCCGATGCTCTTTCGTCGGCGTGGGCGTACCAACTCATCGCGCAGCAATATGATTTGCAGTGCGACATCGTTTATGCCGGAACCCTGAGCCATCAAGAGAATATTGCTTTAGTCAAACTAACGGGACTACCAGCGCAGCGCCTACCAGTTCAAACAGCTAAAAGCAAAGACTTATCTGGTTATAAAGGTTACGTGCTAGTTGACAACCAAGGGACGACAAGTCAACTACTCTCGCTCGTTTTAGAAGCAGGTTTGCCACTCATATCGGTCATTGACCATCACAGCCTGCAAGGAGAACTCAAGCCAGAGTTTGCCGATATTCGTCCCAACGTTCGCGCCACAGCCACAATTTTGACCCAGTACTTGCAAACAGGGTTACTGGTACTCGATAGTAGCGTCGGACAACACGTCAAATGCGCCACTGCCTTGATGCACGGCTTGCGTTCCGACACCAGCAGCTTAATGCAAGCACAAGAAGAGGATTTTCAGGCAGCAGGCTTTTTGAGTCGATTTTACGATTACCAATTGCTCAAAGCCGTATTGCAGACCAATCGCTCCAAACGGGTGATGGATGTGATCGAGCGATCGCTGAAAAATCGTATAGTTCAAAATAACTTTTCTATTGCAGGTGTGGGATACCTACGTTATGACGACCGCGATGCTATTCCTCAAGCAGCTGACTTTTTAGTCACAGAAGAAAACGTCCACACGGCTGTCGTTTATGGTATTGTTCACGACGAAGATGAAGAACTAGAAGTTGTCATCGGGTCGCTACGTACCACCAAACTCACCCTAGACCCCGACGAATTTCTCAAAGAAGCTTTCGGACAAGACAATCAAGGACGCTTCTTCGGCGGCGGACGTAGCGGCGCGGGTGGCTTTGAAATTCCGATGGGCTTCTTATCTGGCAGTAATGAAATTTCTGCGTACGCCAAAATGAAATGGGAAGTCTTCGACGCTCAAATCAAGCAGAAGCTTCAACGACTGGTCAACCCACAAGATAGTCCGATTCAGACTGAATAGGGGCTTTTTCAGTGACCAGTGACCAGTGACCAGTGACCAGTGACCAATTCCATAATCCAAAATCTAAAATCGTATTATGGAATTGTATTTAATCCGTCACGGTATTGCTGAAGAAAGAAGTCCCGATGTGGAGGATGAAAAACGGGAATTGACAGCCAAAGGGCGGGAAAAAACCCAACAAATAGCAAAACGCCTCTACGAACTCGGCTTGCGATTTGAGCTAATTTTGACCAGTCCTCTCGCTAGAGCAAGGCAAACGGCAGAAATCTTGCAAACTTGTGGATTGAGTTCTCAAATTAAAGAATCTAGCCACCTGTCTCCAGAAGGAGATTTTCGTCTGTGGTTAAGCTGGCTAGAACAAAAGCAAATGCTGGCTACTGATACTCAACTAGCTTTAGTCGGTCACGAACCAGATTTGGGACAATGGGCAGAAATGCTGATTTGGGGAAAACTCAAACAAGAGTTAGCATTTGCTGAAAATTCTCTGGATGATGACTCTGCTGCCCTAGTTCTGAAAAAAGCAGGTATCATTGGTATTAACTTACCAAAAGTCAACTCTCCCGTGGGTCGAAGCCAACTGTTTTGGCTAGCTCCACCGAAGTTTCTGCTCTAGATAGCATATAATTCTGGTAAAACTAACTACACAAGGCAAGTTTTTGGTAAGTTAGCTTGAGTATTGTCTTTTCTATGCAGCCAGTGTAGCTATGTCCGTTTGCGAATTTAGACCAGGTCTAGAAGGCATCCCTGCCGCCCAATCCGGTATCAGCTTTGTCAACGGACAACAAGGGATACTGGAGTATCGCGGCATCCGCATCGAAGAGTTAGCCGAAAAAAGTAACTTTTTAGAAACTGCCTACCTCTTAATTTGGGGTGAACTTCCAACTCAGCAAGAGTTAGAGGAATTCGAGCATGAGGTGAGACATCATCGGCGAATTAAGTATCGCATTCGGGATATGATGAAAAGCTTTCCTGAAAGCGGTCATCCGATGGATGCACTACAAGCCTCAGCAGCGGCATTAGGCTTGTTTTATTCTAAACGCGACTTAGAGAACCCCGTATATGTCAGAGATGCCGTCGTGCGGCTACTAGCAACAGTACCGACGATGATCGCAGCGTTTCAGTTGATGCGGAATGGCAACGACCCCGTGCGCCCCCATGACGGCTTGGATTACTCCGCAAACTTTCTCTACATGCTCAACGAACGGGAACCAGACCCATTAGCTGCACGGATCTTTGATGTTTGCTTAATTCTCCATGCCGAACATACGATGAACGCTTCCACGTTTTCGGCACGGGTAACGGCTTCAACGCTAACCGATCCTTACGCTGTAGTCGCTTCAGCAGTTGGTACTCTCGGCGGACCGCTACATGGAGGAGCCAATGAGGAAGTGATTACGATGCTAGAAGAAATTGGCTCGGTAGAAAATGTCCGTCCTTACTTAGAGGACTGTATGCAGCGCAAAGCTAAGATCATGGGCTTCGGTCATCGAGTCTACAAGGTGAAAGACCCGCGAGCAACCATTTTACAAAAATTGGCAGAGCAGTTATTTGAAAAATTCGGCTACGACAAATACTATGACATCGCCGTAGAGTTAGAACATGCCGTAGCAGAAAAACTGGGCGGGAAAGGCATCTATCCTAACGTTGACTTTTACTCTGGCTTGGTATATAGAAAGATGGGTATCCCTACGGACTTATTTACGCCCGTATTTGCGATCGCCCGCGTAGCAGGTTGGCTAGCTCACTGGAAAGAACAGCTCGTCCAAAACCGTATTTATCGCCCCACCCAAGTCTACAACGGTCATCACGATGTCTCCTATACTCCAGTTCATTTGAGACAGTGAGTCGTGAGGAGTGACTAATGGCTAGTGACTGGTGAGTAGACATAAAAAGCTGACTCTGCTAGCCACCAGCCACCAGCCACTATCTACTCACCAATTACCTAACTATAGACAAACCTCGAATACAAGTATAAGTACAACTTCTCAAGTACTCTGCTTTGCTGTGAGCCAGCGAACGATATACTAGGCAGTGGAATGTTAAAAAAATCTTCATGAAGAGGAGTAAAGAGTGAGGAATGAGTTTAGTGTTTGCACTACTCGCTACTCACTACTCGCTACTCACTACTCACTACTCACTACTCACTGCTTACTTCTTACCAAGTGCAAAGCATGAATTCAGGAATAGACCTGCAAGGTACTTTTATTGAAACCCTAATGGATTTGGGACTACCTGCGGATGTAGCCAAAGTCATATGGATGCCACTGCCGATGATTTTAATGATTATTGGCTCGACAGTGGGGGTGTTGGTATGCGTGTGGTTGGAGCGGAAAATTTCTGCTGCCGCGCAACAGCGAATTGGTCCTGAATATATCGGTCCATTTGGTTTACTAGCTCCTGTAGCTGACGGTTTGAAACTAGTCTTCAAGGAAGATGTGGTTCCAGCCAAATCAGATTCGCTACTATTTACCCTCGGACCCATCATTGTTGTCATTCCCGTGTTTCTGTCTTATTTAATCGTGCCGTTCGGACAGAACTTGGTAATTACTAATGTAGGGATGGGAGTTTTCTTATGGATTTCATTGTCGAGCATTCAGCCGATTGGTTTGCTGATGGCAGGCTATTCTTCCAATAACAAATACTCCCTACTCGGAGGCTTACGAGCAGCAGCGCAGTCAATTAGCTACGAAGTTCCCCTTGCTCTATCAGTGCTGGCGGTTGTCATGATGTCTAACAGCCTTAGCACCATCGACATTGTGGAACAGCAATCGGGCTACGGCATTTTAGGCTGGAACGTATGGCGACAGCCGCTTGGTTTTGTCATTTTCTGGATTGCAGCTTTAGCAGAATGCGAACGGATGCCCTTTGACTTACCAGAAGCAGAAGAAGAACTGGTGGCGGGATATCAAACCGAATACGCTGGCATGAAATTCGGTCTTTTCTACTTGGGTTCCTATGTTAACCTCGTCCTTTCTGCCTTAATGGTAGCTATTTTATACCTCGGTGGCTGGGAATTTCCCATTCCCCTAGACATTCTTGCTGATTGGGTAGGAGTGAGCAGAGATAGCTCTTGGTTGCAAGTCGTAGATGCTGCTTTAGGCATCACGATGACACTACTCAAAGCTTATTTCCTCGTCTTTATTGCCATCCTACTGCGCTGGACAGTGCCCCGCGTGCGGATCGACCAGTTATTAGACTTAGGATGGAAGTTTTTGCTGCCTGTAAGTCTAGTTAATTTACTTTTGACCGCAGCACTGAAGTTAGCTTTTCCCTTTGCCTTCGGCGGGTAATGGGTAATGGGTAATTGGCGATCGGCTACCAATTACCAACTACCAATTACCAATTGCCTATGACCTTAAAAGAGAGAAACACCACAGTACCATGTTGAAATTTCTCAAGCAAATTGGCGATTATGCCAAAGAATCAGTTCAAGCAGCTCGCTATATCGGTCAAGGGCTAGCAGTAACCTTCGACCACATGCAACGGCGACCGATTACAGTTCAGTACCCCTACGAAAGACTGATTCCCTCGGAACGCTTTCGCGGCAGAATTCACTTTGAATTTGATAAGTGTATTGCTTGTGAAGTGTGCGTTCGTGTTTGTCCGATTAACCTACCTGTAGTCGATTGGGAATTTGACAAACCATCGAAAAAGAAAAAACTCAATCACTACAGTATTGATTTTGGCGTTTGTATTTTCTGCGGTAACTGCGTGGAATACTGCCCGACAAACTGTCTATCCATGACAGAAGAATACGACCTCTGTACTTACGATCGCCACGAACTCAACTACGATAACGTAGCTCTAGGTCGCTTACCGTATAAAGTTACCCAAGATCCAATGGTTACGCCACTGCGGGAACTCGTTTACTTGCCCAAAGGCGTACTCGACCCGCACGATCTGCCAGCAGATGCCAAACGAGCTGGTATGCTACCAGAAGAAATTGTCAAGCAAGAAGAACAGACTGCTCAGTAGGTAACGGGTAATAGGTAATGGGTAAGGGAATCAAAAGTCAAAAGCTAAAAGTCAAAAAAGATCGACTTCTAACGACAACCAACTACCAATTACCAATTACCAATTACCAATTACCAATTTGCAAAGGATAAAGAGTTGTGAACATAGCACAAGGGGTACAGATTGTTTCGTTTGGCATCTTAGCAGCGATGATGATTGGGGCAGCCTTGGGAGTGGTGCTGCTGTCCAATATCGTCTACTCTGCTTTTTTATTAGCAGGGGTATTTATCAGTATTGCGGGAATGTACTTGTTGCTGAATGCTGATTTTGTCGCCACGGCTCAGGTGCTGATTTACGTCGGAGCGGTGAACGTACTGATTCTATTCGCGATTATGTTGGTAAACAAGCGCGAGGATTTCGCCCCGCTGCGGAATGCTTGGGTACGCCCGACATTAACTGCGATCGTCAGTTTAGGATTATTCGCGCTGTTAAGTACGATGGTGCTGGCAACGCCTTGGGTATATTCTACTGGCGTGACACCTGGTAATAATTCCATCGTCTCGATTGGACAACATTTCTTCAGCGACTTCTTGCTACCGTTTGAACTGGCTTCAGTTTTGTTATTAATGGCAATGGTAGGGGCAATTATTTTAGCGCGGCGGGAATTTTTGCCAGAACAAATAATTTCGCCTCGTAAAGAACAACCCGTATTGACATTGCCAGAACGTCCGCGCGAACTCATTACCGTGTCGGGCGATCGCACCAGCAGTTTAAGTAAAGACAAGCAAGCCAAAGGCAACTCTTAGATTTAGATACTCGCAAGCCAAGAAATAAATGCAACTCCAGTACTTTCTCATTCTCGCCGCCGCCCTATTTTGTATTGGGATCTACGGCTTGATTACCAGTCGCAACGCCATCCGCGTCTTGATGTCAATTGAATTGTTACTCAATGCCGTAAATTTAAACTTGATGGCATTTTCTAACTTTTTAGATTCACAAGCAATTAAGGGTCAGGTCTTTACTGTATTTGTCATTACCGTTGCTGCGGCTGAAGCAGCTGTAGGATTAGCAATTGTGTTAGCGATTTACCGTAATCGCGACACAATCGATATGGAGCAATTCAATCTACTAAAGTGGTAGTTGAGTGCAGTTAAAGCAAGTCATCATCGCTCATAAAGCAGGAGATTCCCTCAGTCGCCGCTGGGCAGAAATTTGCGCCCAGCAGTTAGAAGACCGTGGCTGTAGAATACTGATGGGTCCGAGCGGTCCCAAAGACAATCCTTATCCAGTATTTCTCGCCTCAGCAGTTGCACCAATCGACCTAGCGATAGTTCTAGGAGGCGATGGCACGGTACTCACAGCTGCAAGGCACTTAGCTGCTGAGGGAATCCCTATTTTAGCTGTCAATGTGGGTGGAAATTTAGGTTTTTTAACCGAGTCATTTGAGAGTTTTAAAGATTCAGAACAAGTCTGGGATCGCCTGTTAGAGGATAGATACGCGGTTCAGCGGCGGATGATGTTACAAGCGGGACTTTATGAAGGCAATCGCTCGCAGATAGAAAGAGTTAGCGATCGCTTTTTAGCATTAAATGAAATGTGTATAAAACCCGCATCTGCTGACCGCTCGATCACCTCTATTCTAGAAATGGAAATTGACGGGGAAGTGGTCGATCAATATCAGGGTGATGGGTTAATTATTGCGACTCCCACTGGTTCCACAGGCTACACCATTTCCGCCAATGGACCCATCGTTCATGACGGGATGAAAGCGATTACCGTGACTCCCATCTGTCCGATGAGCCTTTCCAGCCGACCGATTGTTTTACCACCTGGTTCCGTCGTCAGCGTGTGGGCTTTAGGCGATTACGAATTGAATACTAAATTATGGATGGATAGTGTTTTAGCAACTGCAATTTGGCCCGGACAGCGAGTTGATATTCAGATGGCAGATTGCGACGCTAAATTTATTATTTTGCGGGAAAATTATTCTTATTATCAAACTTTACGTGAGAAATTACAGTGGGCGGGAGCGAGAATTCAATATACTAATAATCACCGGAATTGAGCGCTATTATTGCTCCTCAAATAGAGAGCGAGGTAATCTTGACTGCCGAATAATAGATTGCAGAGTACCTATACGTATCTCCAACTAGTTCGGCACGGGAACAGTAATTGTTGTATCTTCGGTTCGCTTTTGCATGATAATATGACTGCCACGCTGCCGAACTTTAATCAACCCAAATTGTTCGAGAATTTGACAAACTTCTTGAGCGGAGAGAACTCGCAGCCTACCCAATCGCAACCTCCAACCTAGTGATAAATACTTCACCATGCAATCGAGTTTCTATTTCAGTAGGTTCTGCTGTTTCAAAAAATAATTCTAATGCTTCAATTAAATTATTTCTTGCTTCCTCAACTGTACTACCTTGACTGGCAATATCCAGCTCTGGACACAAAGAAACGTATCCATTTTCTTCCCGTTCAATAATTCCTGTAAACTGCTTTATTTGTTTCATGGATATAGAGACATAAATTGTAGGTCAGATAATTGTTTACCGTTACTAAAATCTTAGCATTCATCTAACCAAATCTCAGCAAAACGTTCCGTTGTCCATCCTACAAGATCTGAAACTTGCCCGTCGCCAATTTCAACAATGCGTTTAACTCCGTCTCTACGTTCTACCACATCTACGGAGAAAAACTTACTATTAATTCTTTTCGCACATTCTTCTACAATAGTTGGGATTTTCTTTTCTGAATTGGCAGCAAACACTCTACCATTAATAACAAAGTAACGCCGATCGGAATCCGATATAAAATCTTCAACTCGTCGAACACAAACATCACCTTCAATTGTGCCACGAAACTTTTGCATTTCACTCACAACTGTTTTAATATCTGAAGGTTTCTCAATCGTTGAGCCAATTGAAGTTTTGAGAGATTTGACGTAATTTTTAATAAAGAAACATTTCCAGCCTAAATCGCTCAATTCTCTTTCTAAATCGCTATCGACTGTTTGACAAACATACAGCTTGAGCAAGATAGGCTTCATCGATTTTTTTCGGATTAAAATAATCGCTAGGAAAAAGAAATGTTAACATATCCAAACTGACATACCATTCAATAGAATAAATCAGTATATATTCAATAAAATGAAAATAGGTGAAATTTAGCGCTGAATCGAGCATGATGAAAAAGTCTTTCGAGCTGCAAGGGCGATCGCTCTGCTGAGAGCGGTTTCAATAAGCGGTATAAATAAGCTATAGAAACGACTTATCATAATACCCAACGGTTGGTTAACGGCTGATTATGAGTTACTGCCTCAACCCTAGTTGCCAGAAGCCTTTGAATCCCAAAGGAACGCCCTTCTGCCACAGTTGCGGCAAAGAAATTCAGCCGCTGCTGCGCTATCGCTATCAGATCGTCCGCCAGTTAGGAAGCGGCGGGTTTGGTAGAACTTTTTTGGCAGAGGATACAGACAAGCTAAATGAACTGTGTGTTGTCAAGCAATTGGTATCGCAATTTCCAGGAACCAAAGCTTGGCAAAAGGCAAATGAGCTGTTTCAGGAAGAGGCACAGCGCCTACAACAGTTAGGGGAACATCCGCAGATTCCGGCGTTATACGCCTACTTTGAACAGGATAACTACCTGTATCTGGTACAGCAGTTAATTGTAGGGCAAACTTTGCAGCAGGAAGTAGAGCAACAAGGGATATTTAGCGAGGAAAAAATTTGGCAACTGTTGAGTGACTTATTGCCAGTTCTCCAGTTTATCCACGCCCATCATGTGATTCATCGGGATCTCAAGCCAGAAAACATCATTCGCCGTCAGAGTGACGGTAAACCAGTTCTGATCGATTTTGGCGTTTCCAAGCAATTATCGGCAACGGCGATCGCTAGCCCAGGAACAAGCATCGGCTCCTTTGGTTATGCCTCGCTAGAACAAATGAATATTGGGGATGCCTATCCAGCTAGCGATCTCTACAGTTTAGGCGTAACTTGCTTTTATCTGCTGACCCAGATCCATCCATCTCAACTGTGGACGGAAAAAGGCTACAGCTGGGTGACAGACTGGCGACAATATCTTAAAACGCCAATTAGTCAAAAATTAGAGCGAGTTCTAGACAAGTTGCTGCAAAAAGACTTTCTCCAGCGCTATCAACATGCTGATGAAGTGCTGCGAGACTTTAGCGATCGCATCCAGTTATCTGTTGACCCAGCGACAATCGAAACCCAACTACCATCAAGCGAAATTGGTAGCATCAAGGCAGATTCTAACCCTATAGGACAGCCTTCGAGTCAGGGAAAGCGACTGCAACTCAAGCGCGATCGTACTCAAGCGCTGCCCACGCTTGTTCCTCTCCAACGGTTGCAAAAGCGACTGCTAGTGGGGGGTGTTATCCTGCTATTAGGATTGCTGGGATATGGTTATTGGTATCTCAATCGAATCTCCACGATCGCAGGGCATACTGGGGAAGTTAATACGATTGATTTCAGTCCAGACGGACAGAAGTTTGCTAGTGGTAGCGACGACAAAACGATTAAAATTTGGAATTTTAGCGATCGCCGAGAACTCAACACCCTTAAAGGTCATACCAACTGGGTTTACTCTGTCGCCATTAGCCCAGATAGTCAAACTCTAGTCAGTGGCAGTAAGGATAATACAATTAAAATTTGGAACTTGAATACGGGACGGGAACTTCGTAGCCTCAAGGGTCATGCTAGCTATGTTGATACCGTTGCCATTAGCCCAGACGGTCAAAAATTTGCTAGTGGGAGTTATGACAAAACAATTAAAATCTGGAACTTCAAGACAGGAGAGGAACTTCGGACTTTGAGGGGTCATGCTGCTGAAGTTTTGTCCGTTGCCATTAGCCCAGATGGTTTAAGGCTTGCCAGCAGTAGTACAGATAGAACGATCAAAATCTGGAATTTCAATACAGGACAGGAAATTTTCACCCTCAGAGGGCATACAGGCGATGTTAACTCCCTCGCTTTTAGTCCAACTGGTCAAGAACTGGCAAGCGTCAGTGACGATCGCTCGATCAAAATTTGGAATCCCAACACGGGACGAGAAATACGCACCTTGACGGGACATTCAGCTGATGTCAATTTTGTCACCTTCAGCCCAGACGGTCAAAAAATTGCTACGGGCAGCGATGACAAGACTATTCGAGTATGGAACTTGACTACAGGAGAGACACTAGCTACCCTGAGAGGACATTCAGCTCCGGTTTGGTCGGTTGCTTTCAGTCGAGATGGACAGACTCTAGTTAGTGGTAGTGCAGACAAGAGAATTGCTCTTTGGCATCTATCGCCGTAATCGGGAGTAGGGAGAAGAGAGCTGACTGAGGGAGCAGAAGAGAGCTGAGGGAGCAAGTCACAACTAATTCCGAATTCCGAATTCCGAATTCCGAATTCTCCCCACCCTACTCCCTGTGAATTAAAACATTTTAGGGACGCGGATTTGGTAATCTATTCTTGTCCCTAGAAAGATGCGCAATGGCTCGGCAACCCAAGATAATTGTTGTGGCGAATGGTAAAGGTGGCGTGGGTAAAACCACAACAAGTATGGCTTTGGCAGGAATTCTTGCCGAGCATTACAAAGTCTTAGCGGTCGATGCCGACGTTCAAGGCAGTTTATCTTGGTGGGTCGATCGCGGCGAACAAAAAATGGGTTTCGATTTAGTACAGGAAACCGATCCCTTACTATTGGGTAAATTGAAGCGGGTAGAGGAATACGAACTCGTCGTTGTCGATACACCACCAGCGCTCAACTCGGAATCGTTGGCAGCAGCGATCGCAGCGGCAGATTATTTATTGTTACCAACGCCGCCAGCACCGATGGATTTAGCTATCCTAGTTGAGACAGTCAGACGTGCAGTCGTACCATCAGGGGTAGCCCATCGCGTCCTCTTAACGCGAGTCGATCCTCGTAGTTGGACGGACGCGCAAGCAGCTCAAAACACCCTTAAAGAACTCGGTATTCCAGCTTGCAAGACTGTCATCCGCGCCTATAAAGCCCACGAACGAGCAGCTTTAGATGGCGTGCCAATCGTCCAGTGGCGAGGAAAGCACGCAAAAGAGGCACAATTAGATTACCGTAAAGTCGCCGACGAAATGGAGAGGGATTGGAGGAAGTTATGGTGAGAAAAAATCTATCCGATTTATTGAAAGAAGAGGCGCAAAAATCTGCCGAACCGCAGGAGATTACGGTAGAAGCAAAACTTGTTGTGGAGGAACCCACTTCAGAAGAGACAAATTCTGAATCTGCCACAAATCATCGCCGTACCAGTCCCACTAAAGCCGAACTGGAAACCACAGTGAAAGACATACAAGCAGCACTAGAAGCTGCCCAAACCGAGAATCAGGAGTTGCGATCGCAACTCCAAGACCAAAAAACTTTAGTCGAAAAAGTTGAAAAGTTGCAAGCAGAACTCGACCAAGCCAAAGAAACAATCTTGAAACTGACAGAAACAAACACTAAATCTAGCTCCAAAACAACCTCTAAATCTAACTCTAAACCCGTTAGTTCTGCCTTAGCTAGACCGGTACAATCCTACTCTTTACCTGACATGTCATCATCTGCATTTTCAGATAAAGATATTGGTTGGTTTGATTGATTTAAAAAAGTACTGTGATAGTAAGGTGGGCATTGCCCACCCCACACAATTTTGACTTTTAACTTTTCACTTTTGACTTACTCACTGATACCCCGCTGCTTGCAGGCGAAACAAATGAGCATAGCGTCCTCCCGACTGCAATAATTCTTCGTGAGTTCCCTGTTCTACCACTTTCCCACCAGATAAAACCATAATTTTGTCTGCCATTCTCACGGTAGAAAAGCGGTGGGAAATCAGAATTGCCATCTGATTTTGAGTTAGCGATCGCAAACGTTCAAAAATTTGAAACTCTGCTTCCGCATCCATAGCGGCTGTGGGTTCGTCTAGAACTAAAATATCTGCCTTATTTCGCATAAAAGCGCGAGACAAAGCGATTTTTTGCCACTGTCCCCCCGATAATTCTTGTCCGCCGCGAAACCATTTACCTAATTGCGTTTGAAAGCTGTCTGGTAATTGTTCGATTAAAGGTAGCGCCATTCCTTTGTCTGCTGCTACTTGCCATAGATCTCTATCTTCAATGCGGGTAACATCACCGACACCAATATTTTCACCTACGGTAAATTGGTAGCGAATAAAGTCCTGAAATATTACCCCAATTCGTCTTTGTAAAACTCCTAAATCCCATGCTTGCAAGTCTAAACCGTCAAGTAAAATTCGCCCTTTATCTGGATTATATAATCGAGTCAATAACTTAATTAAAGTCGTTTTGCCAGAGCCGTTTTCACCAACTATAGCTAATTTTTCTCCGGCTCGAATCCGAAACGAAACATTATTTAAAGCAAGTTTATTACTACCAGGATAAATAAAGGAGACATTTTCAAATCGAATGCCATCTCCAGGTATTAAACCTTGGGTAGCTTTGCCTTTAGGTAAAGAAATAGGTTGTTCTAAAAATTCGTATAAATTAGATAAATAGAGATTATCTTCATACATTCCGCCAATACTAGTTAAAGTGCTAGAAAAAGTCGTTTGTCCTTGGCGAAAGACCATTAAATACATTGTCATATCGCCAAGCGAAAGTCGTCCGGCGATCGCTTCAACAACAATCCAAGCATAGGCAAGATAAAACGCTGCCGTACTCAACAAACTTAATAAATATCCCCACACACCACGCCGCAGAGTTAAATCTCGATCTTCCCCATATAGCCGATTAAAGATCGAACGGTAACGTTCTAACAACATCGCCCCCAACTGGTATAACTTTACTTCCTTAGCAAAGTCTTCGCGAGCGATCAAAGTTTCTAAATAAGTCTGTTCCCTTGTTTCCGGCGCACGCCACCGAAATAGGCGAAAAGCTTGCCCAGCAAATCGCGTCTCCGCAATAAATGCAGGTACGGCTGACAACAACAAGACTATGACTGCCCAGAAAGAAAACTGTAGCAGCAAGCCACCGTAGGTCACAAGAGAAATCGCATTTTGGACAATACTAAACGTGCTACTCACTAAAGACAACGGACGGCTAGAAGCTTCTCTTCTCGCTCTAGTCATCTTGTCGTAAAATTCTGAATCTTCAAAATGGATAAGGTCTAAAGTTAACGCCTTCTGCAAAATTAATAGATTGACTTTTTGTCCCAGCAACACTCGCAACAAAGACTGGGATATCGTTAATCCTCTCTGACTTCCTGCGAGTAATGCGACTAAAATCGCCTCAATTCCCAGATAGCCTAGTGTAATCAGGCGATCGCGTTCTAATCCCGACTGATGGGCTAAAACCACACCATCGACAATTAACTTACCCACATAGGCGATCGCGGCTGGGAGTAAACCCGCTACCACAGTCACAATCGCCAAAACAAAGGTTAGGGCGCGACTTGTTTGCCAAACTAATCCTACTGCTCTACCTGTATATTGAAACACCTGCGATCCTTGTTTCAATTGTGTCAGCAGTCTTTGCAGGATGTTTCGTGGCTTTGGCATTTTTGGAGTTAGTAATTATTGGTGGTAGAGGCGCACAGGTGTGCGCCTCTACTGATGCGATCGCTAATTTTTATGTTCGTAATACTCTGAAATGTGTTCGTAGACGTGTTCTGGAAATTGTAGATCCTTATACACATTACCTGCATCAGGATCGTCAGCATTGGGACAAATCGGAAAATCTTGGTGCTGTTGCCATTCTAATATCCGTTCCCGTTTGGGCGGATTGTAGTCTTTGGCTTGTACCTGGTGGTAGAGGCTGCGTGCTTCTGTTTCACTACAGTCTTTATCTTTAGTCAGGTAGTTAATTAATTCTTCTTCACTTAAAAAATGACGCGCCACCATTGCAAACACCAACCTACCGTAGTGTCCGATATCCTCACCTGCGTCTAGGGCATCCAGAAGATGCGCCATCATCCCATTCTTTCGCAATTCTGCCACTGCCATAACTCATCGTTCTCCCGATAACTACTTCTTATATGGTACACATGAACTATATATGTTGTTGGTTGTTGTCTCTCGTAAGGGCGGGTTTTGAGGAAAAATTTTTCGTTAAGGCTGTTATATTTGTTTGCTAAACCCACCCTTACAAATTCTGATAACGTCACTGGTTACTGGTCACTGGTCACTGTCTTAAGGGGGGTCGCCAGCAAAGGTAGGCAAGGGGACCGAGTAATGGAATTAGGGCAATCAGCCAAAATAACTGAGAATTGCTGTAGTATCCGCGCCGCGCCATGTCATCACCGAGGACTGTGGGGAATAACAAGCAAAATAGGCAAAATGCTAAACTCATGCCATTAATAAAGCGATCGCTTAGAAATTGCTGAAGATAATTTCCCCAGTCACCAAAAATAATTCCGAAGCCAAGTAAGGCAAGAGTAAATAAAGTCAGAAATAACCCTGTTATGCGGGAATCTAACACCTGCAAAAAAGCATCTTTCTGCCCTGTAAACTCTTGATTTGCTTCTCGTAAAGCCAAATAAGGAATTAACCCAATTACCCCCGTGCCTATAGAAGCGATCGCAAAAGGATAAAATGGTAACTTCTGCATTCTGCCATCAAAGAAAAGCACGCAACTGTAGAGAGCAATACAAACACCAATTAGGGCAAACAAAGACAAAATTACTGGGTTGACACTTGCCCACTGGAACGTCAATATTTTCATCAACAAATTCAAAGTTTCTTGCCAGCGAATCGGCGGGGCAAGAAACAATACATAAATGAGAAATCCCACCCAAATCGTCCATAAAGCAATTTTTCTGTTCATGTCACCACTTGCTGACTCGCTATTGCCGAACTATCCTCTGGTAGAGGCGGACGCACGCACAAATACCCTAAAGAGCCAAATAAAGGAATTAACGCTGTTAACCAAAAAATCACCGAATTATTCATGCCTCTGCGTGCCATATCATCCCCTAATAAAGCAGGAAATAAAACACACAGTAAGCAAAAATCCAAACTCATGACATGAATAAAACGGCTAGTTTGCCACTGCTGCAAAAAATCTGCCCAATCTCCTTTACCCAAACCGTATGCAACTAATGCGATCGCACCTATACTCAAAACAACACCAGTTAGCCGTGCATCTAATAACTTGAGCAACAGATTTTTCTGACCTGGAAACGTTGGATTCGGTTGACGTAATGCCAAATAAGGCAATAAAGCAAATGCGCCTACACCCATTGATATAGTTGCAAATATCCAAGCAGGAATCTTTTGCCCCCTACCATCAATAAACAGCAAGCAACTGTAAATTAGTGGAAAAACTCCCATCAAATTAAATATGGAAACAATTAGAGGATTAATTCCCGCCCACTTGCCTGTAGAAAGATTTGTAATTAACTCCAGTGTATTTGGTTGGTCGGGGGGCGCGAATACGAAAGCGTAAGTAATAAATCCTAGCCACAGCAACCAAAATCCAATCTTTCTGCTCATCATAAGGTAAGTATGTAGAGTAAAAGAACTAAATAACAACTCTACTTTAATTTTTGCGATCGCCCAAGATATTTAGATAGAATCTTCGACTCGCTCTCTTAAATCTTAAAATTGCTCTCTTTTACGCGCTTACGCCTAAAGGAAGAGTTGTTTATCAGTTGCCAGTTTATTTCAACTTACGACTTACGACTTACGACTTACCAATTACTTATACCATTTCTTTAAAACTACGCCACAGAAGATCCCCCTACCCTTAATAAGGGGGGCTATGGGGGATCGAATCTAGTGCAATAATAAACAGAATTTGTATTATTACCAATTTCCCTCAACACCTTCTCTGCTTGCCCAATAAAGCGACGATTGCGTTTGTAGTGAAAATGCGTGCAGTTTACAAAGCGCCCACAATCAAAATTCAGTCATGAGAAAATAGAGGATGTTTATCATTACTTATATTCCTTAAACTATAGTTTGGTAACTTCCTTTATATGGGAAAAATTACCTTTGCATACTATAGTTAGAGTGCCCAATTCAACTAATAAAACTGAACTTTGTGATGTAGAGAGTATTTAGAGCATATTTTGGCGATCGCACATTAGAATTATTTATATTTTTCCTCATAGGGTAGGCAGCGCCCACCTCCAGCTCATTTATCTAGAGAGCTTTTGAAACGTACTCTAACAATCGCATATTAGAATTATTTATGGATATAATTGATTAAGTCACTCGTGAGTTGTTGACTCACTGCGGCATAACATAAAGTGCCAAATTAAGAAGGTTGCTTAAACAAATGCAACATTACTCTGTGGCGATACTTTAGCTGCAAAAGCTTAGTATAGTTAGGGTTTGATAGATTTAACCAGAACGCTTCAATTTATAAATCTAAAAGCAATTTCATAATTTGAAAAGTGCTTTACTAGCCTTAATAAATCGCTAAATAATTTAATAATGCTTCTATGTGCGAATGCACAAGGACTGAGTTAGTTTTTATTCGCAATAAGTTAGTTTTGTTGCATTTAGCTACTGAATTGCGCTATTAAAACTACACCTCAATACGGTATCTAGTGAATTTAATTACAGTAGTTTCTCTTCGGCTTCATGTCGAGGGAGATTTCGTTTGTCTGTACTGTTTTGCTAATTCAGATTAATAACAACGGATTAGCTAATTGGAGGATTTAGTAAAGTAAATGGCAACTAAATTTCCCAAATTTAGCCAAGATCTCGCACAAGACCCGACCACTCGTCGGATATGGTATGGGATTGCTACCGCCCACGACTTTGAAAGTCACGATGGAATGACTGAAGAAAATCTTTATCAAAAGATTTTTGCTACACACTTCGGTCACATTGCCATCATCTTTCTTTGGGCATCCAGCCTTCTATTCCACGTAGCTTGGCAAGGAAATTTTGAGCAGTGGATAAAAGATCCGCTGCACGTCCGTCCCATTGCCCACGCAATTTGGGACCCTCAATTCGGTAAAGCCGCAGTTGATGCTTTTACCCAAGGTGGGGCAAGCTATCCCGTCGATATTTCCTACTCTGGTGTTTATCACTGGTGGTACACCATCGGGATGCGGACGAATAACGACCTCTATATGGGTTCGGTGTTCCTACTCGTGCTAGCTTCAGTATTCTTGCTAGCTGGCTGGTTGCACTTACAGCCCAAATTCCGCCCAGGACTTGCCTGGTTTAAGAGTGCGGAATCTCGCCTGAACCATCACTTAGCGGGATTGTTTGGCGTTAGCTCCTTGGCTTGGACTGGACACCTAGTTCACGTTGCAATTCCCGAGGCTCGCGGACAGCACGTCGGTTGGAGTAACTTTCTGACTACACCACCCCATCCAGAAGGTCTAACGCCCTTCTTTACGGGGAAATGGGCGGCTTATGCTGCTAACCCTGACACTGCCAATCATGTCTTTGGAACCTCTCAGGGTGCGGGGACGGCGATCTTGACCTTTTTGGGTGGCTTCCACCCTCAAACTCAGTCTTTATGGCTGACGGATATCGCTCACCATCATTTGGCGATCGCAGTATTATTCATCGTTGCCGGACACATGTACCGTACCAACTTCGGTATCGGTCACAGCATCAAGGAGATGATGAATGCTAAAACCTTCTTTGGTGTTCCAGTAGAAGGTCCGTTCAATATGCCTCACCAAGGCATTTACGACACCTACAATAACTCTCTCCACTTCCAGCTCGGCTGGCACTTGGCTTGCTTAGGGGTCATCACCTCGCTGGTGGCACAACACATGTATTCCCTGCCTCCCTATGCATTCATGGCGCAGGACTACACGACCCAGGCAGCGTTATACACTCATCACCAGTACATTGCTGGATTCATCATGCTGGGGGCTTTTGCTCACGGCGCGATCTTCTGGGTACGGGACTACGACCCAGAACAGAATAAGGGCAATGTCTTAGAGCGCGTCTTGAAGCACAAAGAGGCGATTATCTCTCACCTGTCTTGGGTATCGCTGTTCTTGGGCTTCCATACCCTCAGTCTTTACGTTCACAACGATGTAGTGGTTGCCTTTGGAACTCCTGAAAAGCAAATTCTGATCGAACCCGTGTTCGCACAGTTCATTCAGGCTGCTCACGGTAAGGTGTTGTACGGCTTCGATACTCTGTTGTCTAACCCAGATAGTATCGCTACAACAGCTTGGCCCAATCACGGGAATGTCTGGTTGCCTGGTTGGTTAGGTGCGATCAATGCTGGTACGAACTCTTTGTTCTTGACGATTGGTCCTGGTGACTTCTTAGTCCACCACGCATTTGCTCTCGCTTTGCATACAACCACGTTGGTATTAGTTAAAGGTGCGTTGGATGCCCGTGGTTCCAAGCTGATGCCCGACAAAAAAGACTTCGGCTATGCCTTCCCTTGTGATGGTCCTGGTCGGGGTGGCACTTGCGATATCTCCGCTTGGGACTCCTTCTACCTGGCTGCGTTCTGGATGCTCAACACGATTGGTTGGGTGACGTTCTACTGGCATTGGAAGCATCTAGGAATTTGGCAAGGCAATGTGGCTCAGTTCAACGAGTCTTCGACATACCTGATGGGTTGGTTGCGCGATTACCTGTGGCTATATTCAGCTCAGTTAATTAACGGCTATAACCCCTATGGCATGAATAACCTGTCTGTCTGGTCTTGGATGTTCCTGTTGGGACACTTAGTATGGGCAACTGGTTTCATGTTCCTGATTTCTTGGCGCGGTTACTGGCAAGAGTTGATCGAAACTTTGGTCTGGGCGCACGAGCGGACACCTCTAGCAAACTTGATTCGCTGGAAAGACAAGCCTGTGGCTCTGTCAATCGTTCAAGCTCGCGTTGTGGGGTTAGCTCACTTTGCGGTTGGCTACGTCCTCACTTATGCTGCTTTCGTAATTGCTTCGACTGCTGGTAAGTTTGGTTAATCGAGCGTAGGGTAAATAAAATCCCCTACTTCACAAATAGGGGATTTTATTAATTGGTTAGTTATCAGTTATCAGTGGTTAGTTATAACTTCTATCGCTTGTCTACTCAGTTTTAACTTTTAAATTTTGACTTTTGACTTTCTGAAGTTTTCTTCATAAATGAAGCTACAAAATGAGTTACTGAGATGGTTATTATTTTCTAAAACCCTTTTGTAGTTAAGTTTTAGTTGTTGAAAAACAATATGTAAAGTAATAAAACACAAAACGCTTTTTATCTTGTAGTCAGGATAATTTAAATTTTATCAAATCAGATTAAATTGGATTTTGAGTCTGTTAGGATACTTGCCAAAGACAACGACGATCGCTCTTTTGCAGAGGCGATCGCGCCTCTAAAACAAACCATTAACAATGCTATGCAGTTCATAAAAAGTGACAGAACAAAAAGCGAAATTAACATGAGGCGGTTATTATTTACACTAGCGATCGCCTTTGTAATTTGGGGCAGTACAATTCCTACGGCTTCTGCGGCTAATAGCACCCTCGTACCTTGTAGCAAATCGCCAGCTTTTCAGGCGCGGATGAAAAATGCTCCTGATACCTATTACTTCAATAAGCCATTTAAGGCTTACGCAAAATACGAACTTTGCGGCACGGATGGTTTACCTCATTTGCCACTCGATCGCTTAGATCGAGCTACTGATGTTTTAGTTCCCATCGGTCTATTTTTGTACGTTGCTGGTTTTATCGGCTGGAGCGGTCGTTCTTATCTCCGTGCCACTAAATCAGCTAGCGATCCCGAAATGAAAGAAATTTTTATCGATTTACCGTTGGCATTGCAGTCTATATCAAAAGCTGTTCTTTGGCCTCTTTTAGCACTGCAAGAGTTCTTGAGTGGTGACTTGACTGCTAGAGATGAGGAAATTCCAATCTCGCCACGATAGCCGAATTAGTTAAGTTGAATTAGTTCAAAACTTTGTGCGCACTATTCGCAATCTCACATTAGGAAAATAACCATGCAACATGTGTTTAAATATCTTACTCTTGCTCCTGTAATGGCAACTTTTACAATGGTTGCTCTTTCGGTAGTGCTAATTATGTTGCAAATTTGGTTTCCAGGTTTGCAGTATGGCACGTATTTTAAGCCTACTCCTTAATCGTCATTTGTCATTGGTCATTAGCAATTTAAATGTAAGGTGGGCATTGCCCACCCTACTAAATAAGCTTAGAATATTTTTCTTCTATTTGACTAGAAGATAAGTTTTTGCTGTAAATAAAACTATCCACAACTACAATAAAAATGCCTCTAGGTTAGTAGAGGCAGGATTTAATTTATCACTGAGGAATGATAAATTAAAACCCAGGCAACAAATTTTTCCCTTTCATTTTAGAGTATCAATAAATAATAGAAAAATATAAGACTTTGTTACAATTTTAAACACTAATTGGATGGAAAATACAGATGTTCTTTTATGGAATATCGAGTCTGATTTGGCAATATTTTGAATTAGTTTTTCTAACTAATATAAGTGTAATTTATAGTGCGAGTTCCGAGAGCGATCGCTTAAATTATAATATCTTGATAAAGCAAAAGATTGAGTGCGATCGAAGCTAATTATTATGGATACTACTATTACTAACTCAATCAATTGTAGACGCTTTTCTGGTAGGGTGGGCATTGCCCACCCTACATTTAAATTTCACGAATCAAACAGGATTGGTAGTTGCCCCTTGAGTATCGATCGCCAGCGATCGTACCTCAGCATCAATCCCTTGTTGTTGCCAAGCTGTCTGCATTGCCGTTGCTCCAGCCGCCGCCTTTGCAGTTTCCGTCAACGCGAGTAAAGTTGGTCCCGCACCACTAATAACCATTCCGTAGGCTCCAGCAGCTAAAGCGGCATTTTGTACGGCTTCATAACCTGAAATCAGTCTTTGACGGTATGGTTGATGCAGTCGATCTTGCAAAGCTGCACCGATCCATTCTCCATTACCTGTTGCTAAACCCCGCAGTAGTAGTCCTAAATGTGCTGTATTAAAAATTGCATCGGCGCGACTCACCTGAGTTGGTAAAACCCGTCGCGCTTCAGATGTCGATAGCTCAAAATCAGGAATTGCAACTACAGGTACGACATTTTCTTGCCACGGAATATCGCAAATTTGCCAGTATGGAGATGTTACATGTAGCATCTCTACACTAGCTGCTAGCCGACAGCCACCTAGCAAGGCTGGTACGACATTATCAGGATGTCCTTCCATTGCGATCGCTAAATTCATCACCTCAGCTTGACTTAAAGGCGTACCTGCTAACTGATTTGCACCTACCAAACCACCAACGATTGCAGTAGCCGAACTACCCAAACCCCGCGCCAAAGGTACGCCTAATTCAATTTCAATTGCTACTGCTGGCGGCGATTGCTTGATGTGTTGATACAGTCTCAAAAAAGCCTGGTACAGTAAATTACTCTCATCTGTCTTAACTTTGGCGGCTTCTGTACCTGTAACTGTTATGCTCAGTTTGCCTACTTCCAAGCGGGAAAACTTGAACCGATTATATAAAGTTAATGCTGCACCAATACAATCAAACCCTGGTCCTAGATTTGCCGTGGTAGCAGGAACGGTGACGGTAATATGAGATTCGGACATTGAAATAATTTACTCTTGATGCCCTTAGAGGAGGGTGTGTACTAGAAATAGATAACAGTTATAGCTATCAGGAGTTACGCATTTGAAGTTTTAGATCTCGATCCCCCTCTGGCTCCCCCTTTTTAAGGGGGGAGCAAAGCCCCCTTAAAAAGGGGGTTGGGGGATCTGCGTAGCTCCTGAGCTATTCTCAATTGGATCGGGTACATAGATCTGTAGGGGCGCACAGCTGTGCGCCCCTACGAATGTATTTCACCTGTATAGGAAACGCTATAAACGCAGATTTGATGTTTAAAATCGGTGACTTTTCTAAACTTAGTCGCGTATCAATCAAAGCACTACGCCTCTATGATGAAATGGGGCTTTCAAAACCAATCCAGGTAGACCAGTTTACCAGCTATCGCTACTACTGTGCTAGCCAATTACCTAGATTAAATCGGATTCTGGCTCTGAAAGATTTAGGCTTTTCCTTACTAAAATTTAATTCCTAGTAGCAAAAGTTGCTACTAGCTAATTCGAGTTCCGTTTTCTACAGGTAAGTTTGGCTCTAGTAAAACTACTCCTTGATTATTAGGAACTGCCCCTAATACCAATACTTCAGACTTAACACCTGCAACTCTTTTAGCAGGGAAGTTAACGACAGCAATAATTTGCTTACCGATGAGTTCGGCTTTAGAATAGTTATCGGTAATCTGCGCCGAACTCATTTTTTCTCCCAACTCACCAAAATCAATTGTCAAGATATAAGCAGGTTTTTTCGCTTTTAAATTATCTTCAACATCAAGAATTGTCCCAACTCGCATATCGACTTTGAGAAAGTCATCAAAAGAAATTTCTGCGATCGCTGTTTCGTTAACATTCATAATTAAACTTTATTTTTGTATTCGTAGGGTGCTTTGTTCGCAACTCACCCTACCAATTTTACGTCATCAAAATTAACCGCATTGGATCTAGCCTAATATACCAGGGAAACGATCGCCCTTTCAGGATCTCCCACTTTTCCTTAAATACTTCTGCTTGCAGGTGATAATCGCTAGAGTGGGTTGGCTGTTGGTACAACTTGAGATATACAGTCATGCGGTGGGGAGTTTCGCTAGTTTGAGCTAAAAAACAAGGAAAAGTATTTTCTCGGTTTGATTCAGTCGTAAAAATAATTTGATGAGCGCGAATTCCTACATATTTTAATTGTTTGGAGATAGATTCTGTGACTTGTAACTCTACTCCCCAATCTGTTGCTTTTACCATTCCATTGACAGCAATCTCGGCGCGAGAAAAGTTTTTACATCCAGTTAATTGAGCTACACTGTAAGTTTGAGGACGTTCAAATATATCGTGTTTGGAACCGCTAGCGATCGCAGTTCCTTTTTCCATGACTAATAAATTTTGACAAACTCGATAAGCTTCTTCTAAATTATGACTGACAAACAGAGTTACACCTTGATAATTAGACAGAATGGAAATTAATTGCTGTTCTAACTGACTCCGTAAATGAGTATCTAAAGCTGAAAACGGTTCGTCCAATAATAACGCTTCTGGTTGACTGGCTAAAGCCCGTGCCAAAGCGACTCGCTGTTGTTGTCCGCCGGATAGTTGATGGGGATAACGATTAGCACAACCATGTAGTTGCATTGATGCAAGTTGAGTTTCTACGACTTGGATAACTTGTTTTTTTGGCGTAGCTTTCGGTAAACCAAAGGCAATATTTTGCCCTATTGTTAGGTGAGGAAATAAAGCGTAGTTCTGAAACAGAAAACCAATTTTGCGATTGCGTGTGGGAAGATTAATTTGGCGTTGAGAATCAAACAGCACCCGCCCATTTAACTCAATTTTACCAGCATTAGGCGTTTCAATCCCTGCCAGACAGCGCAAAATCATGCTTTTACCTGCGCCAGAAGCTCCCAGAAGTCCTAATGGGCGATCGTCATTACTAAAAGTTACATTCAAGTCAAATTCTGCTAATTGTTTTTGAATATTGACAAATAATTTTGATTCGATAATTGGTAATTGGTAATTGGTAATTGGTAATTGGTAGTTGGTAGTTGACTCTTCTTGCCTCTTGCCTCTTGCCTCTCGCCTCTTACCTCTCGATTGCTGCCAATAATTTACTGCTACAATTCCAGATAGAGAAATTCCCATGATGACTAGCGCCCATCCCCAAGCTTCCTGCATCGAGCCGCCTTCAACTGAGAAGTAAATAGCCATCGGAATAGTTTGCGTTTGTCCGGGGATATTACCTGCTAACATTAATGTTGCACCAAATTCTCCTAACGCGCGAGCAAAAGCTAGCGTCGCACCACCAATAATCCCAGGAATTGCTAAAGGAAAGCTGACACGCCAGAAAACAGTCCATTCAGAAGCACCTAATGTTCTTGCGGCACGGATTAAATTTGCGTCTATTTGTTCAAAGGCTCCCAAAGCAGTTTTGTACATTAATGGAAAGGCTACTACTGTGGCGGTGATGACGGCTGCATACCAAGTGAAGACAATGTTGATATTAAATGATGCTAAAAATTGTCCGAGTATGCCATATTTTCCAAATATTACTAGTAATAAAAAACCTACTACTGTTGGTGGTAAAATGAGAGGTAAGATGAATATTCCCTCAATTAGCGATCGCCACTTACCTCGATACCCTAGCATCCAATAGGCGGCGATAATTCCTAGAAAGAAAGTAATAGTTGTGGCAATTAAGGAGGTTTTTAGAGAAATCCATAGAGGGGAAATGTCATTGAACATTTATCTTTCTCTGGCGTAATTTTGGCGATTCTCTTTACATCTTTGCACGAAGCAAAATAGTATCTTACAATCTATTTCGGAGTGACACCTATTTCTCTACAGCGATCGCAACTCGGTTGTGATTTGAAGATTGTAAACCAACTAAAATATATGTAGCAGTCCTATTTGCTACATGTAACTCAAGCTTAGGATAGGAAGTAATAGATCGCGCGATCGCCAGAACAAGGGATTGTTATTAATGGTTGGCGATTGGGAGTTGGCGATCGACAATTGCAACTTGTGGCTTACGACTGGTAATGTGTTGTGCAAGTGCGCCGAGGCTGACAAAGATCGCGATGAGGGTGACGATCGCCCCTAGTACGGGAATAGATGTCAGCAGCACAAATCCCAATAAACCAATCCCCAGTGCTACAAATTGTCGTATTGGGGGTTGTATTGAGATACTAGGTTGTAATTTTTGCAATAGCCAGCTTCCGGCTAATAAGCTAAAGACAATCTGCGGCACAAAACTGGCAAAAGTTACAAAGCTGATTGTAAGGGCAAGATTAGCGACTATTCCCAATCCCAAGACTGGTAAAGCGAGACTAGGTAGAGCGATCGCACAGAGAATAGCGAGTATAACAGTTACAGTGGCGATCGCGATCGTACCTACTCCAACTGCCACAAATGCTAGTATCCCCCAACCTAAATTCGATAAAGGTTTAGCTTTGACTCTTGCCGCTAAATTTTGCATCCAAGTGGGGACAAATCGCAGCAATAACCAACCAACGAAGAGTAAAGCCAATAGGCGCTGAATCTGCCAAATTGCTTCCCTAGCTGGATTTGGTGTAGTTGCAATCCGATGTTCTAATGCTTCTCCTACAACTCCACCCGCAATCTTTGCTCTTGGGCTAATTTGAGCCGTAGTCGCAGATTTATAATTGACTTTACCACCAATTTGTGCAGTATCGGTCAGGGTTAAACCTGGTTTAATTGGCGCTACTGTTACGGGGGGTTGAGGCACAAAGGGAATTTCAACCAACTGGGGATCGCCTACTGCTGTGGCTTGCATATTTCCGCCGACGCTTCCCCTCAGTTCCAAGGCATTTGTTGCCGCGATCGCATCGCGTTCTATACTTCCAGCTAACAAAGCTTGGTTGGCAAAGATAGTTAGATCGCCACCTATATTACTGCCAGTTTGATTTTCCCAACTGAAACCAGCCGCGATCGCATCGTCTGCTATCCGTGCTTTTGGCTGAAGAATTAACACCTGTCCAGCTAGTCGCGCATCATCGCCTACACTGCCATTAATTGTAATGACTTGTCCTGCTGCAATTAAGTCGCCTTCAACTGTGCCATTCAGGGTAATTTGCTTTGCTGCCAAAACCGCATCGCCTTTGACAGTACCATTCAACAAGATTGTCTCTCCAGCCAAATACACGTCATCGGGAACAATTTGTCCAGCAGCGATCGTGACTTGCTTGCCACTTACGGTATCCTTTGCCCAACTTGGCGTAACGAATAATAGCACCGATAGCAGTACCAAAGCACAGAGAAATTGAATCAAATATCTTGTGGCAAAGTGCCAGCCTTTGCGACTGTTCATTAGGCTTGCGGCTCCATCTCCATCTGTCTTCACTCTTATGAAGGCTTTTGTCTCTCCTTTAAGTTAGATAACAAAGTTGAGGAAGTTGTGAGGATAGCCGTTCGATCTGGAAAGTTGGAGCGCGATCGCGCTAGATTTTTGCAATAGGTGTCATTAATTACAAATTCAGATAGCTGTACTTTTATAGCTCAAGATTTACTTGTTTTTTTATTCTTTCTTCATAAATTCATAATATTTTTTGATAAAAAGCATACAAGAATATTAACTATTAGTAAGCAACTTAGCATATATTCTCTATTAGATGAACTAAGAACTATATGAGGGCGATCGCCTCTTCATACAAAATTGCTTAAAATCATGTTTCGACTTTTCCAGAAAAATTAAGATGGCAGCAGAATTTTACTACAATAAATGCAGATACACATGTTGTATTGTCAACACTGCATCATCTCAAGAACTCAGAATCAGGAACGAACGCGGCGAAGTTTTAGCAGTAGAAAAGGGTAAAACAATCGGTCTTCAAGGTAAGAGAAGGGAAAATTCTAAACGAGTAAATGTTTCTCAACCTTATTTATATAACTTAATCAAAGCTGCTATGAATGCTTTAGAGATAGCAGATAAATCTCGGATGCTGATGGAACAAGAAGCTATGATTGAAAAGCAGAACGAACAAGTCGAACTTCTGAAGCAAGAACTAGAGATTTTTCAGCGAAACAAGATTTTATCGCTAGAACAAGAAGATAAATTGTTGCATTTGCAAAATCAACTCAAAGAGCATGAGTTTTTAGTTGAAAAACAAAAAAAGAAAATTTTAAAACTTGAAGACGCACAAAGTCAGTTTCCACAAACTATTTCTTTAGAAAATGCCGAGAAACAAGTTAAGTCCAAGCTAGGACTTTTAGCGTGGAATTGCTTGCACCCAGCTAGCCAAAGAGATTTACGCAACGCCTACAGATATTACAAAATGATAAAGACAGAAGAGTTCACCACTTCTGCCGATTATTCCGATGCAGGACATCCCTTGGGATTAGTAGCAGAAAGAGAAATTGTTAATCCTTTTTTCAAACAACTTTATCAGTTCTTGTTAACTAAAAACACCTCTGTTAGTTTTTTTGAAAAGACTCCTATTTTGCTAGGAAGCATTAATCTAATCGTTGATGGAGAATACACGCTAGGAGATCTACGAATCTTGTTATCTCAGCAGTGGCAAACTTTTACAAAATTTAGCTTGCAGCAAGAAACGATGCCTAAGACAAATTTATACTACACCGTTGAACGTAGCGATAAAATTAGTCAAGCTGACCGACTGTTAGTGCAACAATTCTTGCGACAATGGAAACATCCCTTATCCTTCTGGTTAGCTCAAAGTTATGCAGCTGCTTCTACCATAGATCAAATAAGAAAATTACGTAATATTGCTGCCCATTCAAATTCTATGCACTTATGGCAGTTTACAGAATTATGGTTTCTGTTGGTCGGTAGTAAAACCCGTAAAGGGGTGTTACAAGAAATCCATCACAATAGCTCTCTCACCAAAAATGTTTGTCATGCAGTAAAAGAGAAAGCAGTAACTTTTAACTATTTTCCGACATACTCAAGTATATAACAGTCATATTCAATTGAGGGAATTTAAGTGGAGGGTGGACAATGCCTACCCTCCTATCTGTTTTCTGTAATTGTCATTTAGCAACTATAATTTGATAACCGACATCAAATTCTGTAAATTCTAAATATTTGCCATATTTTATCTGCCATTCCCCACTCGCTAAATCTGCCTCTAGTTGCTTCACGCCTGTCTCTACTAACTGAGGATCGGTTAAAGCAAAAGCTGACATACTCGCCCGAATTTCAGAATTTAAATACATTTTGGGTTGCTGCCAACCTGCGGCAAGAAACAAATCTGTTAAATCTGGTGGTAAAGGAAAAGGGTAAATATCTACTGTATTTTTAAGATGAGTTTGAATAAACGATACAATATATTCCAGGGGGAAAAATGAGTCTTCATCATATTCCCAAAGAAACGGAAAATAATCATCCAACCAAAAATCTTTTCTAGCTTGAGAGTCATAAGTAAAAAAAGCGATCGCACCCGTCCTGACAACTCGATGTATTTCCAACAAAGCAGCTTCTAAATCTGTAAAATGATGTAGAGACAAAATACAAATAGCTGCATCAACTGAATTATCGGGTAAAGGAATTGCCTCTGCACATCCATCAAACCACTTCACATGAGGATGAGGTATAGCCTGAGAACGCATTACCTCAGAAGGTTCGACAGCATAGACCAAAAATCCTCGTTCTGCGATCGCCCGACTATATCCTCCCGTACCCGCACCAATATCGGCAATAGTGCTGCCAGGTTTCAACTGAAGTGCATTGAGCAAACAATCGACAATGCGACGGTCTGGCAATCGGAATTGAGCGTAGGATTTACCGATAGTGTCGTATGTAGACATAGAAATAAGGATGAAGAGATAAAAATTTTAGCTCTCATCTTACCCTACTCCCGACTCCTGTACGGGCGGGTTGACAAACCCGCCCGTACCGACTCCATAGATAAAAATTCTGCGATCGCTTGGAAAATTCCAGAAAGTCGGCAAAATAGATAACAGGTAAGAAAATCTTAAATTATCTAAACTGTAGTCCAAATATCATTCCTAACTCTGCTAAACAGCGTGGCACATGAATAGTTTGTTTCTATCTCGACTGCATAGCCCAGAACGCCCAGTTATTGTATTTGACGGCGCAATGGGGACGAATTTACAATCGCAAAACCTGACGGCTGAGGATTTTGGCGGTTCTCAGTACGAAGGCTGTAACGAATATCTCGTTCACACCAACCCAGAAGCAGTGGCAAAAGTTCATCGCGACTTCTTCGCTGCTGGTGCGGACGTAGTGGAAACCGATACCTTTGGCGGGACATCCATCGTTTTAGCAGAGTATGACTTAGCGGATAAAGCCTATTATTTAAATAAAACCGCAGCAGAACTTGCCAAGCGGGTAGCCGCAGAATTTTCTACCCCAGAAAAACCGCGCTTTGTGGCGGGTTCGATGGGTCCTGGAACTAAACTGCCAACTTTGGGACACATCGATTTCGACACGATGAAAACGGCTTACGTCGAACAAGCAGAAGCCTTGTATGATGGTGGTGTCGATCTATTCATTGTCGAGACGTGTCAAGACGTACTGCAAATTAAAGCAGCCTTGAATGCGATCGAAGAAGTGTTTGCTAAAAAAGGCGAACGTCGTCCTTTAATGGTTTCCGTAACGATGGAATCGATGGGGACGATGCTAGTCGGAACGGAAATTAATACCGCGCTAACAATTCTGGAACCCTATAAAATTGACATTCTCGGTCTGAACTGCGCCACGGGACCAGACTTGATGAAGCCGCACATTAAATATTTGTCGGAACACTCACCTTTTATCGTTTCCTGTATTCCTAACGCGGGTTTACCGGAAAACGTCGGCGGACAAGCACATTATCGCCTTACACCGACAGAACTGCGGATGCATTTGATGCATTTTGTGGAAGATTTGGGTGTCCAAGTAATCGGGGGTTGCTGTGGGACACGTCCAGCACACATTCAACAACTGGCTGAAATTGCTAAAGAATTAAAACCAGGGGTGAGAAATCCGCAACTAGAACCCGCAGCAGCATCAATTTATAGCACTCAACCCTACGAACAGGATAACTCTTTCCTGATTGTTGGGGAACGCTTAAACGCCAGTGGTTCTAAAAAGTGCCGCGATTTACTCAATGCTGAAGATTGGGACGGATTGGTATCGATGGCAAGGGCGCAGGTTAAAGAAGGCGCGCACGTCCTCGATGTTAACGTGGATTACGTGGGACGAGATGGCGAACGGGATATGCACGAATTAGTGTCCCGTTTGGTGAATAACGTTACTCTACCTTTGATGCTGGACTCTACGGAATGGCAAAAGATGGAGGCGGGGTTAAAGGTGGCTGGGGGTAAATGCATCCTCAACTCTACCAACTACGAAGACGGGGAAGAAAGATTCCTCAAAGTTTTGGAATTGGCGAAAAAGTATGGTGCTGGTGTCGTCATTGGTACGATTGACGAAGATGGAATGGCACGGACGGCAGATAAAAAGTTTGAAATTGCCCAGCGTGCCTACAGACAAGCAGTAGAATACGGCATTCCTGCCCGCGAAATCTTTTTCGATACTCTCTGTTTGCCAATTTCGACGGGGATTGAAGAAGATAGAAAAAATGGTAAGGCGACAATTGAAGCGGTGCGTCGCATTCGCCAGGAACTACCAGGCTGTCATATTATGCTGGGTGTTTCCAACGTTTCCTTTGGTTTGAACCCAGCAGCGCGGATCGTACTCAATTCCATGTTTCTACACGAAGCAATGCAGGTAGGAATGGATGGGGCGATCGTCAGTGCAAGTAAAATCTTACCATTAGCGAAGATTGAGGAGAAACATCAAGAAGTTTGCCGTCAGCTGATTTACGACGATCGCAAGTTTGAAGGTGATGTTTGCGTTTACGATCCTTTAACTGAGTTGACGACGCTATTTGAAGGGGTGACAACAAAACGCGATAAAGGTGTAGATGAAAATCTTCCGATTGAAGAACGCCTCAAACGCCACATCATCGACGGCGAACGGATTGGTTTAGAACAAGCTTTAGCCCAAGCCATGAAGCAATATCCACCTTTGGATATTATCAATGTCTATCTACTTGATGGCATGAAAGTTGTCGGCGAACTGTTTGGTTCGGGACAAATGCAACTCCCCTTCGTGTTACAGTCGGCGGAGACGATGAAAGCAGCCGTAGCTTATCTCGAACCCCACATGGAAAAGTCGGAAGGTGGTAACAGCGCCAAAGGAACCTTTATCATTGCCACTGTGAAGGGTGATGTCCACGACATCGGTAAGAATTTGGTAGATATCATCCTGTCAAACAACGGCTACAAGGTGATTAACCTGGGAATCAAGCAGCCTGTAGAAAATATCATCAATGCCTACGAACAGCACAAAGCTGATTGTATCGCTATGAGTGGCTTGTTGGTGAAATCCACCGCTTTCATGAAAGAGAATTTGGCGACGTTCAACGAAAAAGGAATTACCGTTCCGGTAATTTTAGGTGGTGCGGCACTCACACCTAAGTTTGTTTATGAAGATTGCCAAAATACTTACAAAGGCAAAGTCGTTTACGGCAAAGATGCGTTTTCCGACTTGCACTTCATGGATAAATTAATGCCAGCGAAGGCTACAAGTCAATGGGATGACTTGCAAGGCTTTTTGGGTGAATTAGCCGACACAGAAGTCAATGGGAACGGACACAAAGAACCTACTGTAGATTCATCTGTACGGGCGCACAGCAGTGCGCCCCTACCGACAGAAATTGACACCAAGAGATCCGAAGCGGTAGCAGTAGATATAGAACGTCCCGCGCCGCCTTTCTGGGGGACAAAGCTATTGCAACTACAAGATATTCCTTGGGATGAGATTTTCTGGCATTTAGATTTACAGGCTTTAATTGCCGGACAATGGCAATTCCGCAAGCCGAAGGAACAATCTAAGGAAGAATATCAAGCTTTCTTAAATGAGAAAGTCTATCCAATTCTAGAAGATTGGAAGCAAAAGATTGTTGCCGAAAATCTCTTGCACCCACAAGTGATTTATGGGTATTTCCCCTGTCAGTCAGAAGGAAATACATTGTATGTCTACAATCCAGAAAACCACGCCGAACAAGTAACATCGTTTGAATTTCCCAGACAAAAATCCTTACGCCGTCTGTGTATTGCTGATTTCTACGCGCCAAAGGAGTCGGGAATTATCGATGTTTTCCCCATGCAGGCGGTGACGGTAGGACACATTGCTACAGAATACGCTCAAAAGCTATTTGCAGCCAATCAGTATACAGACTACCTCTACTTCCACGGGTTAGCCGTGCAATTAGCAGAAGCTTTAGCAGAGTGGACACACGCCAGAATTAGGCGCGAATTGGGGTTTGGGGCTGAAGAACCAGATAACATTCGGGATATGCTGGCGCAACGCTATCGCGGTTCGCGCTACAGCTTTGGTTATCCCGCCTGTCCGAATATTCAGGATCAGTACAAGCAACTGGATTTGTTAGAGACGAAGAGGATCGATTTGTATATGGATGAAAGCGAACAGCTTTATCCCGAACAATCTACCACTGCCATTGTGACCTATCACCCAGTCGCAAAATACTTTAGCGCTTAAATTCAAGGGAACGGGGAACGGTTTTGTCCTGTTGCCCGTTCCCCGTCCCCTGTTCCCTCCCAGAGGACAGCCGTTGTACCTGGAGTTATACCCACTAGATCGATACGTTTAACCATTAAGCCAAGGCAATGTTAATACATTGCTGCTGTTGTTAAACCAGACTGAAAAATTTTCATCGCTATTGAGAACTTCTATGGCTGTTGTGATTGTCGCGTAGGTCATATCAATTGCCTTCCAGTAATACCTTTCATTCCGATCTTTACGTCTATTAACACGTTAGGTTTTAGTGTTATGACAGTTTAGAGGTTGTCTGAGAAGTAGTTTTTCAGGTACTTCAGTTCGTTCGGTATTCGTTCATTACTGCTAATGCTTGTAACAAAGAATTCTGCCTATTGGTTGAGGAAAAGTACGCCAGCGTACATAAACATGGAATTCAGACAAAAGGTCTTTCATGTCGCTCCTACCAGCCGTTCCTACTGCAACGCTAGTTGGTAGGAATTTTCTTAGGTGCGTACATTACTGGTTGATGGTGGAATCGTTGCAGGATTACGCGGATAGCCCTGACACAATGCTATTGCTCTAATTACCTAAAACATCGGAACGCTTGAAAGCCCAGTCTCTTCAGAGCTGGGATGAAAAGCGAAGCTTAGTTTTAACTAACCATCTCTCTTGTTTATATCTTAATATTTGGAATCATCACTTTGTTGTATATTAATTAACTAGGAGGTGATGCTAATTGTACGGATGTCAACAAGTTTTACTGCACCCAGATAGCGAGTTAGAAGCAATTCTGGAATTCATTTGCAAAACCGCAAATTCTTTGACTAACTGCGGTATATATTTTGCTCGACAGATGTACTTCAAAGCTAAAACAATTGTTGGCAAGTTCGACTTGGAATCAGAATACAAAACCAATAAACATTTCAAGGCGTTGCACTCACAAGCAGCCCAACAAGTGTTAAGATCTGTCTCCGAATCATTCGAGTCATTTAAGAAGTTGAAATCTGCGTTTAATCGAGGAGAAATTGCGGATAAGCCTAGACCAGCGAAATATCGCAAATCGGGAGGTTTCGCGCTTGTCTCTTATCCCAAGCAGGCATTAAAGCTAATCAATAACCAAATACGTATTCCGCTTGGAAAATAAGTTAAGTGTTGGTTTGGTCTTGACTGCTTCTTTGTTCCGATGCCGTCAAATCTAATGAGAGATGGCGGGGGGAAACATTCCTCCCGCCACTCTCTCAAGTTTGCAGACATTAAGGAACTACGGATACTGCCAAGAAATCGGTGTTTCTACGTCGAGTTTGTCTACAAAACTAATGTTATCGAAGTGGATGTAGACCCGAACAATGCATTAGGTATTGACCCAGGAATCTCGAATTGGCTGACTTGTACTTCCAGTGTTGGTACTAGCTTTATTGTTGACGGTAGGCACATCAAATCACTCAATCGCTGGTACAACAAGCAAGTTTCCACGCTCAAAGAAAACAAGCCTCAAGGCTTTTGGTCTAATCGGTTGGCGGCTATCACTGAAAAGCGCAATCGACAGATGAGAGATGCGATAAATAAGGCAGCAAGATTAGTCGTCAACCACTGCATTGAACATCGTATCGGTACGATAGTATTTGGCTGGAACCAAGGACAACGGCAAGAGATAAAATTGGGTAAAAACAATCAATCTTTTGTGCAAATTCCAACCGCAAGACTCAAAGAAAGAATTAGCCAATTCTGCCAACAGTACGGCATAAGGTTTGTTGAAATAGAGGAAGCGAATACCTCTGCCGCGTCATTTTTGGATAACGATACTCTCTCCAAACATGGTGAAAAACCCACAAACTGGAGAGCGTCAGGAAAGCGAGTTAAGCGCGGATTGTACCGAACAGCTAATAATTGGTACGTTAATTGCGATGCTCAAGCGGCAGCAAATATTATTCGTAAAGTAAGCAGAACGCTTGGTTTAGACCTAAGCCGACTGTGTAGGGGCGCTTTGACTCGTCCCCAGAGAATTCGTCTCTGGTCAGCTAAATTGAAACGCGAAGTGGCGCGTCTTTAGACCGTCATGAAGCAGCAGTTTAGAATCCCCTCGGCTTCAGCCAGGGGAGAAGTCAACCATCACGAACCAGTGTATTTTGCCCCGATGGAACGATGGATCGAGAATGGCGATTTGGACTTCGTGCAAGTCCGTTACTCGATCGCTCAACGTGCAGCCGAAGAGAGAATTCTACCAGCAGCAGCAAAGCAATGCGAGGAGAACTACCCGATCGAGCAATGCGCGATCGCATGGTAAAGCACATGGAGAGCATTCCTGGTTTTGACAAACTAACCCAAACATCTTGGTATCCAGGTAAGCAGTTTGCTGGATTGGTACGCCTACCAAATCCCCGTCCCATTGGATGAGACAGTTATAGGGATGGTAATTGGTAGTTGGTAGTTGGTAATTGACAGTCAACAGGAGCGCGATCGCGCTCCTAGTGGCAACAGCTAAAATTTAAAATTGTGTAGTTTGCCTTTTTAATATTATGAGCGATCGCATTGAAGAAGTCCGTGAATTTTGGAATTCAGTTGCTGATGATTGGGACATACAAGTAGGAGATGACGGAGATAGCAACCGTCGTTTGAACTCCGATCCGGTTTTATGGAATTTTGTCGGAGATGTTCGAGAGCTTCGGATTCTAGATGCTGGATGCGGAACAGGCTATCTTAGTAGGAAATTGGCAAGTCAAGGAGCTATAGTAACGGCGATCGATCTATCCGAGAGGATGATTGAAATAGCTCGCGAAAAAGCTAATCAAAACGGTCAAAATATCAACTTTCATGTAGATAACTGCGAGACGATGGACAGTCTTGAAGATAATTTTTTTAACGCGATCGTTTCCAACTACGTTCTCATGGATGTGCCAGATCTTGAAAACACGATGAGAGCCTTCAATCGAGTATTAAAAGTCAATGGCATCGCAGTTGTGGTATTTTCCCATCCATGTTTTCCTCAAAGTAGAGCAATTGTTATTGAAGATGGAGAATCGCTTTATCGTTGGAGCTTTGCTTATTTCGAGCCGCAAAAATGCGTCGATCCACCCTGGAAGCATTTTACGTCAGAATTTATTTGGTTTCACAGACCGCTTTCCGATTACTGGAAAGCATTCAGGAATGCAGGATTTGAAATAACTGACTTTGAAGAGCCAAGAATCACCGAGCAGCAATTTCATTTAGCTGAAACTGAAAAAGAGATAAAAAATGCTCAAAACCGCCCATATTCAGTAGCATTCAAATTACAGAAAATCTAACCGCGATCGCGCCCGAATTGACGATCGAAATGTCGGCGATCGCAATTTTTCCTATCATTTCATATGAAATCTATCTGTAAATTTTCTCGGCTGGGTATGGCTATTGCCCTTCTCCCACTCGCGGCTAGCTGTTTTCCTCTTTCTAGTAGCAACAGCTCAATACCTTTTACTTTGGCATCGCCCGATCGCTCTACCAGTTCATCAGAAAATTCTGCAACCCTCAATACTGCTCAGGCAACCGAGCAAGATATTTGGACGCAAATGCGACAAGGAACGGGCTATGCAGTATTGTTACGCCATGCTCAAACAGTTCCCGGAACTGGCGACCCACCAGGGTTTCGACTGGATGATTGCTCGACTCAGCGCAATTTATCCGCCGCAGGTAGAGACCAAGCGGTACGGATTGGCAGAGTATTTCGCGATCGCAACATTCCAATTACCCAAGTTCTTTCTAGCCAGTATTGTCGCTGTTTGGAAACTGCCAAGTTACTCGACTTGGGTGCTGTCCAACCTTCTCCAATGCTCAATTCCATCTTTGAAGACCGTACCACTGCAACTCAACAAACGCAGCAGGTTCGCCAACAGATAATCAAACATCGAAACACCCCAGGAGTCATAATAATGGTGTCGCATTTCGCCAATATCAGCGAACTCAGTAGTATAGGTTTGCAGTCGGGTGGAGCCGTTGTCATGCGAGCCAATCAGCAAGGCGAACTAAAAGTTGTCGGACAAATTCAGCGCGATGGTAATGGGTAATTGGTAACTGGTAACTGGTAACTGGTAACTGGTAACTGGTAACTGGTAACTGGTCACTGGTCACTGGTCACTGCTCCCTTTTAAAGTCTGATACTGTGCCTCATCAATTTTGCCTGCTTCATATAAAGTTTGGGTAATTTCAGAAATTTTTAGCACGGCATGGGCGCGATAGCCATTATCTTTGAGCCTATCTCTTACCCCTTCTTCATGATCGATAAATACAACAATATCTTCTACATTTAAACCCGCCGATTTTAACTTTCCCGCTCCTTCTATTGCACTTTTACCGCTAATCAGAATGTCATCAACGACTACAACTGTCTCCCCTGGCTGAAAATGTCCTTCAATAACTCTCCTCGTTCCGTGGGCTTTAACTTCCTTGCGGGGAAAAATCATCGGGTAATTCATTCGCAATGCCAAGCCTGTAGCAGTGGGTAAGGAACCGTAGGGAATTCCAGCAATGCGATCGAAGTTTAGATTTTGTAGGATTTCTGCATAAGCGTTGAGAACTTGCTCGAAAACTTGGGGATTAGAAATAATCGTGCGTAGATCGATATAGTAAGGAAATTCTGCCCCCGATGCCTGTACGTAGTTACCAAAGATAATGCAGCCAAGATCGTAGAGTTGCAAAATTAATTGGGTGTGGGGGTGTTGTTGCAACAAACAAACATTGGGAAACCACACGTCACACTGAGAAGCACTTTTAACAGCTGCGGTTCTAGCTTGCTCTACTTCTTGTCGCAAAGCTTGAATCTGAGTCGCTGGATTCTTTTGACTCAAAAAATCTTGAGGTACGGGAACGAGTAATCCGCTACCGTTGGAATTTAAACCTGCGGCTAATAATTGAGGTAGATTACTTGCTTGCGCCCAAATACTCCGAGCCATAATCGTTCTTTCGGGAGTAATTGCCCGAATTTTGGCTAGCACGTCAGGGGAAGTGGTTCCAACTTCTAAACAGACTTGTTCGGGAGTCCCCCAGATTTTCGCTTCTTTCACTATTTGTAAGTAAAAGGGAGATTCAGGCGAAGGATATTGCTGTAATGCGATCGCCCCAGGATTAGAAGTACAGCACAATATAAATATTCCCTTGCCGGGATAAACCAAAAATGGCGCGACGCAATCTTGCCCAGGATAAGGACTGAGGGTGACAGCATCGACTCGCCAGCGCTCGAATACTGTTTGGGCAAAAATTGTACTAGTGTTGAGGTCGCTGTGTTTGGCATCCAAAATGATTGGTATGTTTTCAGGTATAGCTTTGAGCGTCCGTTCTAGCAACTCTATGCCTGGGACACCTAAAGCCTGATAAAAGCCTAAAGTCGGCTTATAAGCGCAAATTAAATCTGTCGTTTGAGCGATGACAAATTGCAACCAGTCCCCTAAATCATCGATAATACTCTTCTCAGACCGATTTGAATTTTGGCTTGGCATCATTTCAGGATTTGGATCGAGTCCGAGAAACAGCAAACTCTGATTGCGGGCGATCGCAGCGTTTAATTTATCGAAAAATGTCATAGACAGTTATCAGTTATCAGTAAAGAGTGGTGCGTGGTGCGTGAAACGCTTGTGACTTGTGACTTGTACTTGCTCCGCTCCCTTGTCTCCCTTGTCTCCCTTGTCTTCCTTGTCTCTCAATGTCTCTCATGTCAGTTTTCAAAAAATGGCGATCGCGGTTGAGGCAATTTTCGCTGAAAAATAGATTATTTGCCCCTTTGTATCTTAGTTGTTTGCTACTGATTCTATTCCTTATCGTACAAGGTTCTCTGAATCTACTATTAGAAAATCTCCATCAGCAAGCCTTTGGTTGGGTGACTCATTCTTTACTGGTAGAACAGAAAACGGAACAGATGTTGAGTCATGCTTTAGATCAACAGACTTCGATTCGAGGCTATTTAATTACTAAAGATAAAGAATTACTTGATAATTACGATCGCGCTAATAATGCTTTTCATAGTAGTTTTAAATCTTTAGAAAAATTGACAAAAGGAGATCAAAGCCAACTAGAGCAGCTCCAAGTCATTGAATCAATTCATACAATTTGGCAGGATAGTTTTGTGCAAAGTGTCATAGCTGGTACTGCGAGTAAGACTTATCTACCTGGAAAGATTTTATTCGATCCCATGCGCGATGTTGTCAAAACTATGTTGCAGCATGAAGAAAAAATCCTGTCTCAGCGCCAGCAGCAATTGCAGCAAATTAACCAGATCAAGACTGCGCTGGAAGTCTTCAACGTCTTCATAGCTAGTGTTGGAGTTAGCTGGAATTTATGGTTGTTACGCAAGCGGGTAGAAATTCCCCTACGCCATTTAACTCAAGTCAGCCAAGCTTGGCGGGCTGGTAAGCTGGAAATTCGGCTCGGTTATACTACATCAGATGAGATCGGACGGTTGGCTAGCGTACTCGATGAGATGGCAGCAGAAATTCGTCAGCGTCAAGAATACAGTCAAATGCGTAACCAACAGCTAGAAGATTTAATCTCTGCACTGTCTCATGACTTGCGCACGCCTTTACTCGCCACTCGCAATACATTGCGCCCGATGTTGAATGGGGCTTTTGGTTCTGTTGACGAGACTTGGAGAGAAATTCTAGAAGAGTATCGCCAATCGAACGAGCAATTGCTGAAGTTGGTAGATAATTTGCTGGATGTATCTCGTTATGAAGCTGGTGGCGGACAGCACTTAAACTGGGAACCCTTAGATTGGGTAAAGATTTGCTCTCAGGCTGTGGAGCTGATTTGTCAAATTCACGCTCGCCAGCTTACTCCCACTATTTACATCGCTGCCTCACTCCCTACAGTCTACGGCGACCAGTTAGAAATTCAACGAGTGGTGCAAAACTTATTAGATAATGCCGCACGGGTTAGCCCACCAGATCAAGAGATTACAATCAAAGTCAGTTTGTTAGGAGGCGATCGCATCAAAGTCTCGGTTCGCGATCGAGGTCCTGGAGTCCCACCCCACGAAAAAGACAAACTCTTCCACCGCTTCATTCAAGGGAGAGGTAGGCGGGGTGGTGCAGGATTGGGTTTATATCTCTGCCGTCAGATCGTCGTTGCTCACAGAGGTACGATCGAAGTGGATAGTCAGCTAGGTGAAGGCAGTACCTTTTGGTTTACCCTGCCAGTTTCTTTGACATTTGATGGGGAAGCGGGAGTCGGTACGGGCGGGTTTGGAAACCCGCCCGTACAGAAGTCGGGAGTCGGGGGAGTATGAAACTAGTAATGAGCAGGTCTCAGGTAGAGGGTGTGGTACGAATTTTATTAGTCGAAGATCATGCTTTGATGCGTCGAGGGATGAAAGGACAGTTTGCCCTCGAACCCGATTTTTGTGTCGTGGGAGAAGCTGCTGATGGCAGGGTGGCAGTTCAATTAGCTGCCGAGTTAGAACCAGATGTCGTATTAATGGATATCGATCTGCCCGTGATGGATGGGATCGCGGCAACTCAACAAATCAAAAGCGATCGCCCCACGACGCGAATACTCGCCTTAAGTGCTTTTGATAATGATACTCAAGTAATGGGCATGTTAGCCGCAGGGGCTGATGGCTATTGTCTCAAAACAATTGAATGGGAACAACTGCTAGCTGTAATCCAGTTAATTCAAACTGGTGGCGCTTATCTCGACCCGCAAATAGCCCGCAAAGTGGCACGGATGCTCAAGCCTAATCCGGTAATTCCCGTCAAAGAACAGTATTCCACCATCTCACCTATTCCAGTTCTCAGCAGCCGCGAACGAGAAGTTCTCAAACTAATTGCTGAAGGATGCTCGAACCAAGAGATTGCCCAACAACTATTTCTTTCCCTGGGAACGGTCAAGTCTTACGTGCGGATGATTCTCAATAAACTGAGCGTTGACGATCGCGTTCAGGCAGCAGCTTTAGCCGTGCGCGAAGGACTAATTTAAATTACGTGAATTAAATTACACGCATGACATTTTCAATTGAAATCTTGTAGTGTTTGCCGCAACATCTTTGCTAACTCTGCCGGATTAGACGCAATCGGCAGCTTGAAATTTGCCTCTAGTTCAGACCACAAAATAAAAGGCTTGTCTGTCTGAAGATAGAGTTGTTCTGGGGCGGGCAGACATATTATGAGGATGTCTGGATCGAACAGAGTTATCTCCTCACCAGTAGGAACCCCATAGTAAGGTAAGACTTCTACCATTTGTTCGAGACAGTAGCGGCTCACACGTTGTACTGTTGCAACAAGTCTACCGAGAATCATGACCCGGCAAGGCTGCTTGTTATCGCACAATTGATGCAGAAATTCAGTCACGAACAAGTATTTTTTTATTTAATAGAAAGTTTGTTAACTTAATCACCCTAAACTGGATAACTTTATTTACGCCTCCATCAAGTGGATATCCAGGTGGATATTTTTTTTTAGTGAAGAATGCAGCCTACAAGTATCCACTGGGTAGTTTTTCCCAAACTGTATCTAGCAATACTGTATTAATGCTTAACAGAATTAGGGGTTTCGGACAGTAGCTGTGGATACAACAGAACAGGTTTATCAACTCATCAAGCAATGGTGTTTTGCAGGCGATCGGTTTCAGGCGGGTGCTACTTTACGCCAGATTGCCGTCATTACTGAATGTTTGCCAGAAGTACCCGAACAGTTAACAGACAAGCAGCTTAAATACATTGTGCGATGGATACAGGAAAATCACCCAAATGCTTACTTGTGGGCAATGGGTCAACGCTGTGTCGGTCATCCAGCCGCAGTCTGGGGTATGGGCTTACCAAATTTAGATTCAGTGATGCCGAGAATTGCTAGTAGTTTCTGAGCGAAAATCATGTCTGTAAATGCACTACTTTCACCAGTTGAATATTCTTTAGACGTTATCAAACACGAAGTCTTACATCTAGTACAGAAAGGAATTATTAGCCGTAGGCAACCAATGTACGTCCTCTGTGAATACATCCCAGCTAGAGATTGGACGGCTTTTGAGCGAGAATTGGAAAAACACGAGTACAACTTGCGCGATCGCATTGCCGATCTGCTCGATTGCGAACGCTGGGAAAATGATTAAACGCATGGCAAAGGACTAGGGTAGGACTAGGAAGGCGATCGCAGGGTAAAGAGAGAAAATTACTCTCGATCTATATTCCCTAGTTCCGAACGCCGAACATAAGATTTTATCTATTTACATTAGATTATTTATATACAGCGATTTCCACTCTAATGCATTACATCTGTAGGGGCGCACAGTTGTGCGCCCCTACAGATCTGTGTACTTCATCTGCTTGAAAACTGCTATATATCTATTCTCAGCTAGATAAGGCAAACAGATTTGTAGAGGCGTACGTATGTGCGCCTTGTTATATATTGCCAACAATTATTAAGTAGAAAAGTCAGGCTCATGCACTCTAGCTTAGGGAAGAATAAAACAAGCTTAGGTAGTGAAAAACTTCTTTCTTGAGATACTGTGTGCTGATGTTTTAGATAGCTAGATTATATATATGAAATCACAATAAGCTGCATTAGCAATCGATCCTGCTAAAACGCTTGCAATACAAAGATAATTTGCTATTTTTGAATTAGGAAAGCAAATAAGTTTTCTCTATCAATTCAACGCAATTTCGAGGGAGAAAAGTTAGCGATCGCGCTTTCTAATTCTGCGTGTCAATTTTCCAGAAGTTAATCGCCGCTAGGCAATGTCTTTGTATTTTTAACGCCATACATTAAGAAGAGCGTGAGGAAGGTAGCTTACATATGATTCAGGTTGTCAGTTTAATTTCCCTTGTAGTAGAAGCAAGCATTTCACACAAGTCCCGTCCATCGATCGCATTTACATTATCTCCAATGAAGTCTTTGAAACAAAGGATAGATACTTTTGAGATTGCTCACCCCCAAGTTGCAAAATTAATTGCGAAAACTATTCCAGCGCAATGTCCTTTTGAGCGAGATATTATTCTATTCGGTCATAAAGTAGGACACATTCCTCCTCTATGCAAACTCAACCCCCTATACGAGCAATTGGTCGGTTTGAGATTTCGTGCTTTATGTTACCTTGCCGACTGCTGCGGTGAAGACATTCAAGCATACTGTTAAAGAAGTCAGCAGTCAGCAGTCAGAATTAACTGACAACTGATAACTGACAATTGTTCATCGCGTTTGCTGACTGAGTAACTTCATCGCAATTTCTAAGCTCGATTTCATCCGATTGAAAGAAGCTGCAAGGATGCCAATTTCATCATTAGAATTTTGCTCGAAATCTGCACTCATTTCTCCCGTGCTAACTCGCTCTGCGGTTCTAGACATTTTCCTAATTGGCTGAATTACAGAGCGTTTTAAGAAGAAGTTCAGCCACAATACGACGATCGCAAAGATTCCAAACAATATCCCCATAACTAGAGATAAAGAGCGTCTAGAACTCTCAAAAATCTCGCTCGAAGGTACAGAAATAACTTGTGCTGCTACAATTTCATTGAGTTTCCAACCAAAACCCCATTCCGAGCCATAGGTAGCAATTTGGCTTTTAGGTGCTGCTTCTGGGGTAGAGTGACACCGCAAACAGCTTTCTTTTGTTATCGCTAATGGTCGAGCAATGTAAAAGACTTCTCCGCCTGGTAAATTGCGAAAACCAGAAATTTCTTTAGTGTTTGATTCGTTGCGGAAACGCTCGACAATTTTAGCTTCAAAAGCATCGGCTTTATCACGTAAGTTGGTAGGATTAAGCGTGGCTTCTTTATAAAAGAAGTTTCGATACTCTTCGTTTTTACGCAAGTTTTCAAAGACTTCCGTAGCGGAGTAAGCTGGCACTGTTTCAGGAATAAAGACTGGTTCGGTTTCGAGTTTAGGTGCGAGTAATGGGTTGACACGCTCGTTGGTATATGTCCTAACCGCATTCATCGCTTTGATCAGAATTGCTGCTTGAGAACTAACTTCCCTTTCGGCTCTCTGTTCGAGTACCTTGGAGAGTGCCGCACCACTGATGATAATCCCACCGATGAAAACTACGACCAACATTAAGCTAAATTTGGCAGTAAGCTTAAGATTTTTTAACATTTTGGCTTGTAAGTAGAGATTTATTTTACGATGGTAAAAGAAGTGTATATAATGCTACTTAAAATTATAAATTGTTTTCATCTTTTCCCCTAAGTGGAGATCGCACCTCATCGATCCAGCAATACTATTCAACTACAGCTGGGTGAAAATGAATTCCAGATATTCGCGTCGTCTCTTTTTACTTCAATTATTTTTCTTAGCAGCTTGCGGTTCGCGATCGCTACAAGGTGAGGGAGAAGAGTTAATTATTGGTACAGTTAGCTACTCTGAAGGTCAACAGACGCTCAGTCAGTACGATCGCTTGATCAATTACTTAGGCGAGAAGACTGGTTCGTTGGTGAGGCTAGAGCCTGCCTTTAATGAGAATAAAGCCATAGAACGAATTCGCAATCGCTCTTGGTCGTTGGTGTTTGCTCCTCCAGGCTTAGCTGCGATCGCCATCACCCAGCAGCAGTACCGTCCCCTGTTTACCTTGGAAGGAGTTCAAAACTTACGCTCGATTTTGGTTGTTCAAGAAAACAGCCCCATTCGATCTCTGAAAGACTTAGCAAATAAAACAGTAGCCTTGGGTCAACCTGGTTCGGCAACGGGATTTTATTTACCTATTTATAATCTGTATGGCTTAACTTTAGCAGAAATTTTATTAGCGCCTACACCAAAAACTATATTGAGTTTGGTAGCTGAAGGTAAAGCCGATGCGGGGGCGCTTTCTCAAAGAGAATTTAATGCTTATAAGACGCAATTTCCTCAAATTTCTTTTCGCGTTTTATACAACGATCCCCACAGCGTACCATTGGGATCTGTTTTAATTTCGCCAACTATCGAACGCAATCGCCAAGAATTTATTCGTCAAATTTTAAGCGAAGCTGCTTCCGTTTTAGCCCAAGAAACAGGTTACGTTCCTACAGGTTCGATTCCAGATTATCGCTACATGATTTCTGTAGTCGAGCGTGTCAAAAGCATTTTTCCCTACGAACTACAACCAGGAAGCGCGCAATTGAAACCCGCACGGTTGTTTAAAGGGTAAGTGGTTGTTGGGAAGTGAGTGGCAAGTAGTGACTAGTGGGGAGTTGGTATTAATTGGCGGAAGTGTATATGCGATCGCGATCGCTTGGACGCGGCTATACTTGGGAGTTCATTATCAAGCGCGATATTTTAGCAGGATGGATGGTTTCAGTCGCTTGGGCAATTGGAGTTAGCTTTCTGGTCAGACTCAAGCGGACTGCGGCGATCGCTCCTCGCGCCGAACAGCCAAAAAATGAAACTACCTTACTACCCGAAGAACGTGGGGAAAAGTCGTAAGTCACAAGTCATTCTCCCTGCTCTCTGTTAATCTCTAACCTTTGAGACAGGAAAGGCGAGCGCCAAGATTGTTACGTTTTGGTTGTGATAGTTAGCACTTGCTCACAGAAATTGTCATATTTTGATAGATTTTTCTATCGAAAGTTTTGATATATTAGTCTATCGAAACCTCTAGTTAAGAGGAAAAAAGAGTTTATGGCTTTTGAACTGCAATCTCTACCCTACGCAAACGACGCTTTAGAACCTTACATAGACACGCAAACTATGCAGATTCACCACGATCTGCATCATGGAACTTACGTAAACAATTTAAATACAGCACTGCAATCGCAACCAGATTTACAGAGCAAAAGTATTGACGAATTGATTCGCGACCTGAATTCATTACCCGAAGCAGTTCGTACTCCTGTCCGCAATAATGGTGGCGGACATTTCAATCACTCGATCTTTTGGACATTGATGGCTCCTAATGCTGGCGGAGAACCCACAGGTGCGATCGCCCAAGTCATCAGTGATAATTTTGGCGATTTTGAAAACTTCAAAACTCAGTTTAACGATGCTGGTACAAAGCGCTTTGGTAGCGGCTTTGTGTGGCTAGTCCGCTCGGCTGGTGGCAAGTATGAGATTGTCAGTACGCCCAACCAAGATAATCCTTGGACGGACGGACACTTCCCAATCATGTGCAACGATGTTTGGGAACACGCATACTACCTTAAATATCAAAACCGTCGGGCTGAGTACCTCAAGCAGTGGTGGAATACAGTCAACTGGAGTGAGGTCAACAACCGTCTATCGACAGCGCCATAATGTAGCTAGTTAGGTAGAAAAGATCCCCCCTAGCCCCCCTTAACAAGGGGGGAATCAATTCCTTATAAAAAAGTGAGGAATGAACGTCCTTCTAGAAGAGAGGAAACAAATGCCCCCTTTTTAAGGGGGTTGGGGGATCGAAATCTCAAACTGTTGCCCCCTTAAAAAGGGGGTTGGGGAATCGAAATCTCAAACTTCTAGTGCGTAACTCCTGCTTGTAAAATTCAAAATCTCATATCGCTCGGATGTCTCTATGGTTCCAGCTAATTTCGTAGAGCGTAGAAGCTGCGATCGCATTTTTTCTCATCGAAAAATCATTTCTCTCGGTGTAATCGCAGTTATTCTCTATACGGTGGTAGGTTTCTGTCTTGCCAGTCTCAAGATTAATTTGGGCTTTTGGTCTATAGGAATTCTGTTCTATCACTGGCAGCTAGCAAACTTAGTCGGTGTAGCTAGCAGTCGGTATCGACAAAACGGTTCGATCGCCTTGACGGGATTAGTGGGTACGGCGATCGCCTACCTCGTCCAGCAGGCAAAATCGAGCTTGTTGCCCTATCACTGGTTGGCAATTGGTCTAGTGGCAACGATTAATTCTTATGTGATGACGGCAATCGCGCTGAGGTATTGGCAAAAACTAGGAGCGATCGCATTTACAACAGCAGTAGCATGGTTGGGCTTATTGTTGGGATGGATAGCATATAACTATCCCGGCGTTTCTTAAGCTAAGTTAAAATTTGCGTTAATCTAGGTTTGATAGCCCAGTAAGCCTATCTACCTGGCATGAATGATGCGATCGAGCGGGTAAGGGTCAAAAATCAGATTTTATCTGTTATCAAAATGCACGGCTCGCAAACGGCTGTGGATTTAGCCACTAAGTTGCAGGTTTCACCTATGGCAATCCGCCAGCATATGCAAACTCTTCAAGATGAGCAATTAGTCACTTATAGCGAGCAAAAGCAAGCGGTTGGTCGTCCAGTCAAGTTTTGGCAATTAACAGAGAAAGCCAACGCGCTTTTTCCCAACCATCACGCCGATCTGGTAGTGAAATTAATTGAGGGAGTCCGCAAAGTATTTGGCGAAGCTGGGTTAGGAGTATTAATTGGCGAACGTACCCAAGCTCAAATTCAAACATACTCGGCGCAGATGCAACACGCTCAAAACTGGCGAGAACGAGTGGCAATTCTGACTCAACTGCGGACTCAAGAAGGGTATATGGCAGAGATAATTGAAGAGTCACCAGGAGTCTTGTTACTGGCGGAAAATCATTGTTCGATTTGTGCTGCTGCTCAAAGTTGTTCGCAATTGTGCAGTTCAGAATTGCAAGTGTTTGAAACTTTGCTTGGTTCTGATGTTAACGTCGAACGAGTCGAGCATATTTTAAGTGGCGATCGCCGTTGTGCTTACCGCATTTCTAGTTGTAACTGAGACAAACTACTCACTACTCCTGTACGGGCGGTTTACCTGAAATCTCTGTGAATAGCAAAGTTGCTTGGTAAACCCGCCCCTACGATTCACGACTTACTGATACTGCTAAATGCTTTAATAAAGTTGCCTGTGACAAAGGTGCTTGCAGGTGACTCCAGGGTAAGACTTGTTCGTGCGACCAATTGCGAAACACGTAGAATTCTAAATCGGGTATTTGTCCGCGTAACTCTTTAAAAGCGCGGCGATAGCTACCGAGACTGTCACCGTAGTTGCGCGTCAATTCCAACAGGCGGGATAAACGGCGATCGCCTCTCGATATTAAAGCCTGAATCACCGACCAGTTATAGCTTTCGGGACGAAAATCAATCCCTTGGGGTTTGAGGTGTTTCTGTAAATATTGCAAGCGCTTCTCGGCTTGGGGATTGACTCCATACCACTGAAACGGCGTGTGTGCTTTGGGGACAAACGTACTGCATCCCAGGGTTAACCTTAATCCTGGGGCAGCTTTTTTGAGCGATCGCATCATTTTAACTGTTTCCTCCAGATCTTCGGGTTCTTCCCCAGGTATGCCCACCATACCGTAAAGTTTCAAGCTACTCAGTCCTCCCGCTTTGGCATTTACCGCTGCTTGGACGATCTCATCGTTATGCAGTTTTTTGTTAATAATTTGACGCAACCGTTCCGAACCGCTTTCTACAGCAATGGTGAGCGATCGCGTGTCTCTTTTTGCTAAAGTCTGTGCTAGTTCTACTGTGACGGTATTTGTCCGCACCGAGGCAATGCTCAAACGGATATCATCGTATTTTGGTTGACTTAAATAAGCTAATAAATCATTAAATTCTGGATGTTGGGTAACGGATGCCCCTAATAAGCCTATCCTGTTTGTAACTGTCAGTCCTCGTTCGATCGCGGGAATCAGAGAACCTTCCAAACTTGCCGTGCGAAAAGGTAGAGTCAGATAGCTAGCCAGACAAAAGCGGCACATTTCAGGACAACTGCGTACCACTTCCACCATAAAAATATTTTCCCACGCTGCTTTTTCAGTCACAACCGTAGAAGCAGATAGAGTATTACCTCGATAAGTTTGCTTTTCTATCTGATGGGGAATATCTGGCGCAATTGGTTTAATAGATTGGATACAACCTGTAGGGTCTTCATACGTCACTTCATACAAGCTGGGAAGATAGATTCCTGGTACTTGTGCTAGGTGATGTAATTTAGTTTTTCTATCGGCTGTCCGAACTTGTTTGTAAGCTGAAATAAAATTTCCTAATAAATTTTCTCCATCTCCCAACAGAATCACGTCAAAAAATTCCGCGAAGGGTTCGGGGTTAGCCGTCAAAACAGGACCACCACCAAATACTAGGGGATCGCTGTCAGTGCGATCGCTGGTATGAATTGGAATGGAGATAGATTCTAATAGACTCAGAATATTAACATAATCCAATTCCCACGAACAAGAAAAGCCGACTAATTCAGGCTGACGTGGCAGCGGTTCGGATATATCTGTAAATAAGCGACTGACATCAACATCAGCACGCATTGCCAAAGTTGCCCATACGACTTGATATCCCAAGCTGGTAATTCCTACGGTGTATTCGTTAGGAAAGGCGAAGATAGCGGGGATCGCATCGGATTCTGGAGTTGTTGGGGTAAATAGTAGGCGTTCGGCAGAAAATACAGAGGTGCGGGAGTCGAGAGTCGGTAGGGGCGGGTTTCTAAACCCGCCCGTACGGGAGTTGGGAGTTGGGTAATTCATGGAATGACATTTGTAGGGGCGCACAGCCGTGCGCCCTTCCAAGGGTGCGGGAACAAGTTTGAATTATTTAGCTATCTATATCTAATTTTAAGACCTAAAATTATATTGTTCTCTATGATTTGGTAAAAGACAAATAACCGATCGAAAACAATGCAACCCGATCTAATCAATTTGTATATTACCAGAGATGAATTGCAACAGCTCGCTGGTATGAGCAGAAGAGACTGGAAAGCATACGATACCTTAAAAAAACCAGACAACATCCAAATTATTATTTTGCCAGGATATCTAGAGCAAGTTTTTTTACTAGGTTGGGGATTAATTCCACTTTATTACTTATACAAATCGCAGCGTCCTTGCTAGTACTAGCATGACGAAAGCTGCCAGTAACGCCCCCACCACAATACTAAAAATTGCCGCATCAAAACTACCAGTCACCGCTACAATCGAGCTAGGAATCAGCGAACCGCCAACACCACCAAACAGGACAGAAAGCCCGTTGTACAGCCCTGTTCCCGCACCAACTCGGTGTGGAGGTAACAAGCGATGTTTTTCTAATTTACGCATCAACTCTTATCGCAGCAGACGAATGCCGTTAAAACACCCTCTTTTCAATTGAATTTTATCGGCGATCGAGTAATACGGACAACGATCTGAAAACTGACCTTTTCTAACTTAACCAACCTATTAAATACCTGAACTTATTTATATCGACAACACTCGATATATCAAAGAACATACTGAAAGCACAAATTAATTGTCCTGTTAATGCTGAAAACTTATTCGTTTAGTCGTCGCTCTCTATTATTATTAATATTCGGTTTACTACTAGCATTTTTCATATCAGCAGCTCAGATCGCAACAGCACATGCCACAGCGATTAAAGTTAATGCGATCGAGAAGAGCGGCTTACATCAAACACTCGTGCAAGCAAATCCAGATAATCTTGATGAAAATTCGGTAGAACTAATCATCAGCGATATGCAGGGTCAGCATGAAGGTAAGATGCGCGGAGTACCAGCATCATATGACTGGTCGCAAACTCCAAGAGTCAAGTTAGGTAACAATCCTGGAGAATTGCAAGCACTAATTGGATGGGGGATCGTCAACGAAGCTGCCGAGGGCAATCCAGCTGCAAATACTCGTGTCGAGCTAGGAGAAATTCACACCTATCTACTACAAAAAAGTAACAACCGATGGTTGGCTTTGCAGAGTTCTATTCCTGTAGGAGCTGCATATAGGGAAGACTTTGCAGGAGGCATCAATATTCCTGCGGATATTCGGCAGGAGCCACAAGGCACTATCTCAGTGACAGCGGGCAATGGATATAATTTTCATTTTTGGTCCAGAAACAGAGCAGGAATAGATCCAAATGATATCGCAGGTGTGTTTACAACGTTTAGAGCCAGATTAATTCTCGATAACCCTAGTCAGCCAGACGATCGCGATATCGCGCGATATCTTGCTCTAGCTGGAGCCGATTATTGGACAAATGTTTGTTCGTCCAGTGGTGAAAGAAATGCAGATGCTGCGATCGGCAAAGCCAAGTATGTTACGCGAGAATGGAAATATTTCAACATGACAACAGCATCTCCAGAAGTTCTCAGAAACAATCCTCCTCCACTGGAGTAGCAGATTTTGACGCATTGGCGTTAGGAACTAGTGCCAATGCCTATAGAGGCTCTGTAAGTCTCAAGCGTGGATTTTTCACGTCCACGTTTGAGCAGAAGCCTGTACAGTAGGAAGCTTGCGATCTTCTCGCAGGTAGTTTACGTTAGCATATGTCAAATTTGTTTTGGCGCTGTTGCCAGGAGGCAAAACTATGGCTCAGATCGTAGACTCCTTACCTGATGAGTACCAAAAGCGCATTCTGTGCAACTATAAGAATGCAACAAGTGGAATTCAAATTGCACGGATTACGAATATTCCTCACTGGTACTTGGAGCGAGTTATATTTCCCGGTCAGCACTTGCTATTTGAGGCAATCCCAGAAGCGCAGTTAGAGATCCATAGTGCTAAGATAGCTAGCGCTATTCCTGCTGACACCATTCTTTGCGAACAACTCCAAGTTGATGCAGGCGAAGAAAATAACTAGATCGAGATCTGCTCTCACGCTCGAAGCAGCACTACAGGCTGGCATGGCACGGTTGATAAAGGGCGCGTCCTGCACCCTTTATTCAACTTAAGAGAGTTGAACAGCACTTAAATAGTTATTCAGCGTAATGTTTTAATTGGCTCGGCAGGTATTCGCTCTTTCCTTGACTCGGCAAAGAAACTAGAGTAGAAAAAACCTGCTAGGACTGCCCCTAAAATTGGAGCTAGCCAAAACAACCAAAGTTGAGCAATATGCTCCAAGCCAGCAAAAAGTGCTGGACCCGTGCTGCGAGCAGGGTTGACTGAGGTATTAGTTACAGGAATACTAATTAGATGAATTAAGGTCAGTGCTAACCCAATAGCAATGGGAGCAAAACCTTGGGGAGCGCGGCGATCTGTTGCCCCTAAAATCACCATCAAGAACATGAAAGTCATCACGACTTCGGTTAAGAAGCAAGCTGCTAAAGAATAACCACTGGGTGAATGTGTACCGAAACCGTTGGTTGCCAATGGGTTTGAGCCTGCAAGAGTGAAGCCCGCCTTACCGCTAGCAATTAGATAAACAACTCCCGCACCCGCGATCGCACCTATGACTTGGGCAATGATATATGGCAGTAGTTCAGAACCAGGAAATCGCTTGCCAGCCCAGAGTCCGAAAGTTACAGCTGGGTTGAGATGGCAATCAGCAACGTGTCCTAATGCGTATGCGATCGTCAGAACTGTCAAACCAAAAGCGATGGATACACCAACTAGTCCGATCCCTAGTGGAAATGCTGTCCCTTCACCTAGTTTTGCTGCATCTGCTGTAAATGCTGCTGCAAGTACTGCACTACCACAACCGCCGAAAACCAGCCAGAAAGTCCCAATAAACTCTGCAACGCACCTTTTTGTAAGTGCCATGTTCATCTATTCCTCACAGTGAGTAAAAAGTTTTTTACGCAACAGATAAAGACAAACTTTTGATTGAGAAGTGAAGCTTCTTCCCGATCGAAAACGAGTTTGTATTGTATCGTTTTATGCTAGATGCAAAGTAGCTAGAGTATTGCCCTACCTCACATTGCATTCATAAGTTAGAGGACAGATAACATACCTGTTTCCGTACGCTCTACGCTTGAATTGAACACACTTTACACTTAATTGAAAGTGAGTTTTATCTATCAAAGGAGATGCTCCAAAAGTAGTACTAATGAATGCAGTAGCCGCTTCTAGCCAGTTTAACAAACGGGAAAAATTCAATCTGAATTATAAATCTGCCCGCAACTTCTGAAGAGGTCGGGATTAATTACAGTAATCTATAGCAGTTCTAAATGATTTGTAAAGTAGGCTTCTAGCCTACGGCAGGCTAGAAGCTGCTCCACGTTCATGAATCAAATAGGATTGCTATAGCAAGCGAGATCGAGCATTTAGCTTTTTTATCAATCCAGGCATTCTATTCCAGGGGACGTTAAAAGTTAATTTGACTAAAACAGAACCAGTAGTAGAAACAACTCGCATATCTAATGCCAACGGACGATCGCTCAGAATACTGCTATTAATTTCTCAGTGTGAGGAAGGCAGAAAAAAACACATAACTTACGGTAGAAACAGCAGGCTTAGTTATCAGCTAGCTTAATGGATATATTGCATCAGATGCAGCAGTACGAGCGTGCGTCGGACATGAATATCATAAATAATAAGTAGGCAAAACTGGAGGAGATCCCGATGATAGGCATTGTTTAGACTGCACAGTTACCCCTGCTCAACTGAATAGGTAAGCAGGTAATTATTTTCATCGATCGTCATTTTGCTAACCGCCAGTAGCAAAGCAATATTGCAAAAAAACTTGTATATTTTCTGACAAGGAGAGCCAAATGCAACAGACAGAATACATGACCGACACTTCAGAAGTTAGAGAAACGGCAGAATCTACATCTCTAACAACACCATCGACTGCAAAACAACTTGAAATGCAGGGACGGCAGATCGGTAACAATATAGTTGCTTTTTTTGCGGAACTACCGAAACACGTTAGTAGCTTCTGGCAACAATACAAACAACCAATTACGAGCATTCTTTTAATTTTTGTTGCCTTAATTGCACTCAGAGTGTTGTTTGCAGTCTTGGCTGCTCTCAACAGCATTCCATTATTAGCACCGACGTTTCAACTAATCGGAATTTTCTATTCGGTGTGGTTTGTCTATCGATATCTGCGGACAAAATCTAATCGGGAGGAATTGGCAAGTAAGTTACAGTCACTTTTTGAATAAACGATCGGATTGATATCTGCTGACTATCGATCGCACAGAACGGCGATCGCCTGCACTAACTGCTCTGGTTCTACAGGTTTTGGCAGATGTAGCTGAAATCCTGCTTGCCTTGCAAGTTGGCGATCGCACTCTCCAGCGTAGGCAGTTAGGGCAATTGCCGAAACTTGCCCCCCTGCTTGCGGCGATCGCTGCCTGACTTGTTGCATTAACATGTAGCCATCGAGATCTGGCATTCCAATATCGCTAATCAAAACGTTAGGGACGAAGCGATCGAAGATAAGCATTGCTTCTGCTGCCGATGCTGCGACCTGCACTTCTGCCCCATACTGTTCTAAAACGAATTGAGCTAAATTCAACATATCGGCTTCATCATCTACGACTAACACGCGAATACCTTGTAAAGGACAGGCAAGAAAGGATGAAGTGGCGCTTCGATCGCTCATTTCTGGGTTTTCATCCTGAAGCAGAGGTAAACTGACGGTGAAAGTTGCTCCCTTTCCTTCTCCAAGGCTTTCGGCTTTGACTGTACCCCCATGTAACTCGGTGATGTGGCGTACAATTGCCAGCCCTAATCCTAATCCGCCAAATTTTCGTGTCGTTATCCCATCTTCTTGCCGGAAGTAATCAAATACGTATGGTAAGAAGTCTGAATTAATTCCTTTTCCAGTGTCGCTGACTTGGATTTTAGCGTAGTTGGTAATTGGTAATTGGTAATTGGTAATTGGTAGTTGGTAGTTACTGAGTGGCTGGTGGCTGGCGGCTGGAATTGCTTCCTTGTCTCCCTTGTCTCCCTTGTCCCCGACTCCCGACTCCCGACTCCCGATTCCCGAAGCTACTCCCATCAGCGAAACCTCAATCCGCCCCCCTGACGGGGTGAATTTAACGGCATTAGAGAGTAAATTCCACACAACTTGTTGGAGACGATTTGCATCCCCACAGACTAATCCTACGTTGGGGGCAAATTGAGTTTGAATCTGAATGTTTTTTGCTCGTGCTGCCAACCGCACGGTTTCTATAGCTGCCTCAATTGTAGTGGTTAAGTTGATCGGGGCGATGTTGAGCGCCATTTTTCCTTGTAATATGCGCGAGACATCTAACAAGTCTTCAATGAGTTGCGTTTGTAGTTTGGCATTGCGCTCGATCGTTTCTAGGGCGCGATCTGTTGCTTGTGCGTCAAATTTGCGAGAACGCAGCAGTTTTGTCCAACCTAGTATCGGGTTGAGGGGCGATCGCAATTCATGGGATAGTACAGCCAGAAACTCATCTTTAATTCGATTGGCAGCTTGGGCTTCTTCCCGTGCTACTCGTTCCTGCTCCAGCAGTTGTTCGCGTTCGGCTTCAGCTTGTTTTTGCTTGGTGATATCGCGTGAGATTGATAGCAGTTGTGCAACCTGTCCCGATGCATCTCGGATCGGCGTGATTATGACATCCCACCACTTCGGCTTGCCCTTTGCCGTGGGACAGAAGCCTTGAAATTGACCGACATTGCCCGCTTTGGCTACGGCGATCGCTGCTTCTGCACTTTGGCGATCTTCACCCTGCCAGTAATCAAGCCAGTTCGTGTCGAGGAAAGCTGTAGGATTGTCAATTTCTAGAAGAGCCAAGCCGCCTGTATTCACGTAAAGGAGTCGCCCATCTAAGGATAAAACTTTAATGCAGTCTTGACTGCTTTCTAAAATGCGTCCCTTCAGTTCTTCACTCTTTCGCAGGGCTTCCTCAGCTTGTTTGCGATCGCTAATATCCCGATAGTAGAGGGAAAGCCCACTGGATGAGGGGTAAGCGTGAACTTCAACCCACATGTCGTATGGTTGATAATATTCCTCAAACTCAACCTTAACTTGCTCGAAGAGGGCTCGACGATATTCAGATTCAAACCGACTGCCAATTGTATCGGGAAATACTTCCCACAAAGTTTTACCCAGCAAGTCTTCTGGTGTTTTTTGCGTCAATTTTGCTGCTGCTGGGTTGACATAGGTATAGCGAAACTCGCGATCGAAGGCAATAAATGCATCTGTCACCCGTTCGAGTATGATTTGTTCCCGCCGCGCTGCCTCTTGCCGCATTTGCGACAGCTTCAGGGTTGCTTCGACTCGCGCTAACAACTCGCGGGCAGAAAAGGGTTTGATCAAATAATCATCGGCTCCTGCTTCCAACCCTTCGACTCGTGCCTCTTCTCCCGCCCGTGCCGAGAGGAGAATTATTGGCACTTCCCTGGTCTGGGGATCGGCTCGTAGTGCTTGCAACAGTCCAAAACCATCGAGTCCCGGCATCATTACGTCAGTTAACACCAAGTCGGGAAGGCGATGGTCGCGAACGGCAGCCAAGGCAGCTAATCCATCTGACACAGCTTTGACTTCGTATTCCCGACCTAGCAAACGCTTGACATAATCGCGCATGTCTGAGTTGTCATCAGCAAGGAGAATGTAGGTAGGGGAAGCGGGAGTCGGTAGGGGCGCACTGCTGTGCCCCCGTACTGGGGAGTCGGGAGTTGGGTGTAATTCTTCATAACTGCTCCCTACTCCCTGCTCCCTGCTCCCTGCTTCTGGTAGCCAGCGCAGTGCTTCTTCAACATAGGGAGCTGTACCTAATGCGGTTGAAGCTAGAATTCGCGGGCTGCTAATCCGCTCTGGAGGTAAATGAGCTTTCCCTGTAGGAATCGACACGGTGAAGCAACTGCCCGATCCTAGAACGCTGGTGACTTGCACCGTACCACCGTGCATTTGTACCAATTCTCTCACCAAAGATAAACCAATTCCCGACCCTTCAAAAGTGCGCCCTTGCGCTCCTTTAACGCGGTGAAAACGTTCAAATAAATGGGGAATTTCGGCAGCGGGAATTCCGATTCCGGTATCTTGTATACTCAGCTGGACGCAATCGCCTAACCACTGCAAACTGACGGTAATTTCTCCAGCCAGCGTGAACTTGAAAGCATTTGAGATCAAGTTTAAAACAATTTTTTCCCACATTTCCCGATCCACGTACACGGGTGCAGGTATGGGCGGGCAATTAACCGATAAGCGCATTCCGGCTTTTTCGATCGCGGCACGAAAGACGCTGGCTAGTTCGGCGGTAAAGCTAGCTAGATCGGTGGGTTCGTAGGAGGCTTGCAGCCGTCCGGCTTCAATTCGAGAAAACTCGAGTAGCGTATTGACCAATTTCAGCAAGCGGAGTCCGTTGCGCTGCACCATCTCCAACTGTTTGCGGTCTTCTAGCGGTAGGAGGCTAGAGCAGCGGAGCAAGGTTTCTTCTATTGGACCCAACATCAAAGTCAGTGGGGTACGAAATTCATGTGACACATTGCTAAAAAAAACAGTTTTGGCGCGATCGATTTCTGCTAAAGCCTCTGCCCGTTTGCGTTCTTCTTCGTAAGCTTGGGCATTGGCAATACTCGCAGCAATCTGCGCTGCTACCAGATCGATGAATCCTTTGTAGTTATCGTCGAACAGCCGAAACGGATTCAAACCAGCAACTAATATCCCTGCCTTCCCTGTCTGACCGGAGGAAGCAATCGGTACGGCTACAGCTTGATGAGGCGATCGCTGCCAAGCACCCATCGGTAGATTGCTAAAATGCGACTCTAGATCGGAAACTAGCATTGCCTGTTGTGTCTTTAACACCCGGGCAAAGGGCAAAACCGAATTCTCATCTAATGCAACTGTTTCGGGGGCTACTGCGTGAAAACGCTCGATCCCACTCGTCCCAGCCAGAGAAAGGCATTGCTGCTCTGGCTCGACTAAATATATGGCGGCGAAGGGCAGATCGTAAAGATTGGTTGCCAAACAGCTAGCGCTCAGCCTACAGGCTGCATCAAATGTCCGTGCATCTGCTGTTTTAGCTGCTAATTCCTGCAACAGTATCAACTGACGTTCGCCGATAACGCGCTGCGTGTCTTCCGTACAAGCACAGATGATGCCACCTGTACCACCGCGATCGTCTGGGATTGGGCTATAGGAGAATGTATAGTAGGTTTCCTCTGGGTAGCCGTTGCGCTCCATAATCAGCAGCAACGATTCGTCGAAAGTGCCTTCATTTTTGAGCAGTACCGATTCCGCACGAGGACCAACCCGATCCCAAATCTCCCGCCAAATATCAGCGGCAGGTTGCCCTAGTGCGTCTGGATGTTTGCTGCCAAGAACGGCTCTGTAGGCATCGTTGTAGAGATTTATTAGCTCCTCACCCCACCAGACAAACATCGGTTGGCGACAAGTCAGCATAATCCGCACGGCGGTTTTCAGACTCTGCGACCAATGCTGCGGTACACCCAGCGACGTTTTCGACCAATCTTTTTCTCGCATCCGCGCGCCCATCTCGCCGCCACCAAGCAGAAAATTGGTATTGGCATTGCTGGATGATATTGACTCTTGCGTCATTCTTTCTCTCTGCCGCTCTACTTTTGAGTCATCTCTGAGCTTAGTGGTAGTTGCCGCTTCGGGCTAATAATTGTTGGCTGTTCGAGGACGATCGCTTGTATTAGTAATGGATTTAGAGAAAGGTGCATAAGTCCGGACAAATGTGACACTGAGCTAATTTATTTCATACTATCCCCCATAAGATAGAAATAAGTTTCTATCTCAAGACAGAATTTTGGAGTTTTTATCTAGCTACACTCGATCGCTAAACTTAATTATAAAAAAGATTTCCTTTCTTGAACTGGGATGCGGCAGCCAGGAGTAAATCAATCGTCTATCGCTCGATCGACTTTTCGATAATCTTCTAAATAAAATTCTGAGAAAATTGAAGCAGCAATACGCTCTATTTTGACATTTAACTTTTAACTTTTGAATTGTTCTAGTAGGTTCTTGTACCTTCTAAAATTTTGAAATTTGAATTGGTTCGATCGAGCATTTCCAATCCAGCTGCAATCACCTCCTCTGGGGAAATATCTAAACATTCCATGTTGTAGGGACAGGTGAAGGCATAGCAAGGACTGCAAACTGTGGGACGGCGGAGAAGTTTGACAGGAGCATGGCGGGGTTGCCATTGAGATTCGAGTTCAGTACCAGCAAAGAGAATGACGCTTGGAGTGTTGGTAGCATCAGCAATATGCATGGTAGATGTGTTATTGGTTAGAACCAATCGGGCATTGGCAATCAGGGCAGCAAATTCAGCGAGACTAGTCGCACCAATCAGATCGATCGCGTCGCCTAAAATATCGAGTAAGGGGCGGGCGCGATCGCGATCCTTATTGGTTCCCGTGACGACAATAGGTAAACTTGTAATTTGAGATAATTGACGGGCTGCTATTGCAAAGCGGCAGTCGTCGTAGTTGCGAGATTGGCAAGTCGTCCAGGGATTGAGCAAGATGTAAGAATTTGGGATTGCTGCTGTTATAGTTTGAGGAACGTGCAAGCAAAGACGGCGATCGCGCACTTTAAACCCAACTGCTTCAATTAAGCGCAAATTCCGCTCTACTTGGTGAATTTCATCCGGTAAGGGGTCAACCCAATGCGTTAATATTCCTTGTCCCGACTCCTTCGATTCTCCTAAACGCAATCCAATTCCGGCTAAATAGCAAACTAAAGCAGCTGGGTAAGGGCTTTGACTAAAACTTGTCAAAATAATTGCCGCATCAAATTGACGTTGGTTTAAAGTCTCAATTAGTTTCCATTCTCGCGCCGGATCGAAGTCCAATCGTCCCAAATCTTGCCATAGGACTCGCCAGGATAAGACTTCATCTACCCACGGCAGTAGAGGTTGTGTCAATGCCCCGGCTGGGCTTGCCATTAAAGTTAATTTGGCAGTGGGAAGGTTTTCTTTAATCGTTCGCAGGACAGGACTAGTCATGATGACATCACCAATATTATCTAGGCGCATGACTAGGATGTTGCGGAGATCCCCCCAACCCCCCTTAAAAAGGGGGGCAGTAGTTTCTGGCGCTACTAGTTGAGGTGAGGGAGCAGTAGTTTCTCGCGCCTCTGCTGGAGGCGGAGGGATAGCAGTATCTCGCACCGCTTCTAACTCCCCCCTTTTTAAGGGGGGCAGGGGGGGATCGTCAAGCTCCTCCTGCCGATCCAAGAATTTCGCCGCTGCTGCCAAAACAGATTCAACAGATATATCCTCCGTACAGGAGTGCCAATTGAAAGGACAAACACCACTGTACCAACAGCTTTGTTCGGTAAAGTTGCGGACGACTCGTTCGGAACATTCGGAATAACCCTGCAAATTGATATGAGGTGCGGGTTGTCCGTAGCGTTCGTGCCAAGCAGGACCGAAGAGGGTAATAGTAGGCACGTTAAGAGCAGCAGCAAGGTGAGCGGGTCCGGTATCAACTGCGATCGCTAAATCTGCTTGGGATAAACCAGCTGCGAGTTCCCGTAGAGTTCCCCGTTGCCAAATTCGTGCTGTCTTGCCAATTTCTGCCTTAATCTGCCGCGCCATCTCTTCATCGTCGCCTCCCGTAACAACAATGGTGGCGTTATATTTCTGTTGTAAGGCTTTGCCAACTGTAACGAAATTCTGTGTTGACCACCGCTTGATTGGCATTGCCGAATCGGGAATGAGGAAGACCAAGGGACGGTATGCGGCTCCAATTGTTTGTCGAGCTGTAGCTATTTCACTTTCTAGTAGGTGAATCAGATCCCCCCAACCCCCCTTAAAAAGGGGGGCTAGAAGAGGCGTTTCCTGTTCGTGGGGAACGAGAGGTGGCGTTCCCTCAAGGGGGGCTAGAAGAGGCGTTTCCTGTTCGTGGGGAACGAGAGGTGGCGTTTCCTCAAGGAGGGCTAGAAGAGGCGTTTCCTGTTCGTGGGGAACGAGAGGTGGCGTTCCCCCCTTATTAAGGGGGGCTAGGGGGGATCTTCCGTGGCGTAGTCCAGCAGTTGCAATTAAACCCTCTTCATATAAAATTTGACAAAAGCGATCGCTTATGAGTTGGTTATCAGGCGGGTTGCGCCATAAATTCGTTACCGTGCGTTTAGCACCGCTATTGTGAATTAGCTCGGCGATGCCATCATAATTGACATCAGAAACAATTAGATCGAAATTCTGTTGAATCAGAATCTGCTCGACCGATTGACGGGCTGCTCCTCGCTGGGCAAAAATGACTTCATGTATGTGGCGATCGCTTTGTAGCAGTTCGCCACCTGGAGGAAAAGTTAGCACCGCGATCCGTGCTTGAGGATGGGACAATGCCAAAGCTTTAATCGCTGGTAGCGCGATAATTAAATCCCCAATTCCTCCCAATAATTCAATAAATAAAATTCGTTTCACTTTGACTAACAGATTGGTAATAAGTGTGGCGCGTCAACGCTGCGATCGCTAATTGTGGTTGGTAATTCTTGATGATATGCTCCTGATGGAAGTAAACCGCAACCGCCATACTTTGCCATCAGCCGCAATTGTACTAACACGTCCTCGCCGCAAGCATGGGGAGGAAGTTCTTGCCAAAAGTTGTATCCGCCGATATCTAATAATTTTTGGCGATCGTAGATGGCACAACCGCTTGCCCAGGCTATACGATATTTACGCGGGCGATCGCTAGTAATGTTAAAGCGTTGTTGAATGTGATGTAAGTTTGCTGCATTGTGCAAGCGCCACCGTTCCCAAGCTGGGGTTCCAGATTTCACGACTTCTGGCGTTACTGGTGTGTCCCAAAACTCAATATTTTGTTCGTGGGGACGAATATCGTTAATAAAACTAAGACCGATAAATGCATTTCCTACAAAACCGCATTTTTCCTCTTGAATAGCTGTAAGTAAATTTTGGAGGACATAAGGTTCCAAAATTATATCATCATCTAAAAAAATGACATAGGTAGCATTCGCTTTATCTAATAAAAATTGACGTTGTTCGGCAATGCCACGCCGAGGTAAATTCTTGTAAGTTTTAACTAAATGTCCGTGGACTTCAAGTACTCGCATCACTGCTTGTACTTCCCGAGTTTCAAATATATCTCGATCTTCAGTTTGATCGGAAATAATTACTTGAAAATCTCGATAAGTTTGGGCGCAAAGGCTAGCTAAAGTTACAGCTAAAGCTGCTGGGCGACCGCAGGTTGGAATTAAGACATCAATTGTTCTATAATCGTCTTTCGTCACAATTTGGCTCCAAATAGAAAATTGAGTTACGATAACGCCTGTAAATATTTAGCTGAAGAATATCCTGCTGATTTTGTCCGATGGTTACTTGAGATTGACACTGAGGAAATTCAAGTTCTCAAAACTGAGTTGACTCCCGAACCCATTCGAGCTGATGCTGTTACCTTTATTCAAACCGCTAATTGCCTCCTGCACTTAGAATTTCAAACTCTCCCTTATTCAACTCCTCCTTTCTCTTTCCGAATGCTGGATTATTATGTCAGACTAAAACGGCAATATAACTGCGACATTGAGCAGATTGTGATTTTTTTACAACAGACAACTTCAGAACTCGCTAGAGTTGACTATTATGAAGATACAAACACTAGACACCGCTATCGAATCATTCGCCTATGGGAACAAAACCCCGCTTTGTTTCTGACTAACCCAGGTTTATTACCCTTTGCACCCTTGACTCAAGCCGATTCACCTCAAACTCTGTTGGCTCAAGTTGCTCAACAGATAGCTGAGATTGAAGCACCCACTCAACAGCAAGATCTCTCAGTTTGTACGGGAATTTTAGCGGGTTTGAGATTTGACACAAATTTAATCCAACAGTTGTTCAGGAGAGAAATCATGCGTGAATCTGCTTTTTACCAAGTCATTTTGGCGGAAGGACTAGAACAAGGATTACAACAAGGATTACAACAAGGATTACAACAAGGATTACAACAAGGATTACAACAAGGAGAAGCTACACTGGTTCTGCGTCAGTTAAGACGGCGGCTTGGTAGTATTCCTCCCGAAATTGAGGCACAAATTCAGACATTAACTACTACTCAGTTGGAAGCATTAGCAGAAGCCCTCCTTGATTTTACAGATGTTACCGCTCTCACAACTTGGTTGCGCGAACAGGCATAGCTGGCTGACGAACCTGCAATAGTTCTAACGCAGCATTTACAACTCGTTCAGGTTCGACTAGGCGCAAGCAGTGGTAATGTCCTTCAGGACAAATGCTTTTATAACAAATCCGACAAGGAACGTCGTGAAAAATAACGCGATTTAAAACTTCCCAAGGGGTGTGTTGTGGGTTAGTTAAAGCATAAAGATCGACAACTGGTGTCCCAACTGCGGCAGCAATATGTACGGGCGCAGTATTATTAGATATTAATAAATGTGCTTTTTCTACTAATGCAGTAAGTTCGGATAAGTTTAGTCTATTAACGAGAGAAAAAGAAGGCGATCGCATTTGTAAGCGAATTGATTCGACGAGTTCTATTTCCGATTCTATACCTGTAAAAATAACTTGAATATTATAGTCTTGCACTAATTTACGTGCGGCGATCGCAAAACTTTCTGGAGGATAGCGACGAGAAATTGCTGTTGCACCTGGATGCATAATAATCCAAGGTTGGCTGAAATTAATTCTAATTTCCTCAAGTAAGTTTTGAATATTTTTTCTCGCAATTTCTGATATCTGTACTCGCAAGCGTTTATCTTCAACTTTACTACCAATGCTGGCGACTAAATCGAGTTGACGTTGAACTTCGTGACGGGTGAAATTTTCTGGTTCTGGATCTTTAATCCAATCGGTTAGTAATTGATAAGGGTTTTCATGACAATGCGCTAATCGCAGTGGAATACCTGCCATGTAGCAAAGAAAGGCAGTGGGTAGAGGACTTTGACTGTAAACCGTAAAAATGACTGCTGCGTCAAAATTTCTGGCTTTAAGTTCGGAGATAATCGCATATTCAGGCTCGCTATTTTGGCGGGTTGCAGTTGCTTTTAACCAGGGAGAATCGTAAACGATTAAGTCATCAATATCTGACAAAAGTGGTGCAACTACAGCACCTGCTGAAGAAGTCATTAAGGTAATATGGCGATCGCAGTGGGAAGTTTTTAAAGCACGGATGGCGGGAGTTGTCATAATCACATCGCCAATCGTGTCTAGTCTGACACAGAGAATTTTTTTGGCGGTATTCCAGGTTGGTGACATAGATATTTTTGTGTCGCGCAAAGACGCAAAGGCGCAAAGATGGCAAGGTAATTAGATTGAGGGGAGTTTGGAGAAGGTTTGATAGATGCGGTTGACTATTGCGGTTGTAGAAATGTTACTGACGTAAGGTAAGATTTTGACTTCGCCGCCTAGTTCTTCTATTAGAGGAACTTCGGGTAGCATTTCTGGGGTGTAGTCTCCTCCTTTAACGTAAATATCAGGACGAATAATTTTAATCAGTTCGCTGGGGGTTGATTCGGCAAAAGGAATGACATAATCGACGCTTTCCAAAGCCGAGAGAATTGCCAAGCGATCGCTCAAACAATTTACAGGACGATTTGCACCTTTTAATTGTCGAATACTCTCATCTGAGTTAACACCAACGATGAGAATATCTCCTAATTGTTTTGCTTGTTTTAGATAGGTAACGTGTCCGAGATGTAGAAGATCGAAACAACCATTGGTAAACACAATTTTGTGTTTCCAATTGCGGTGTTCTTGGATCGAAGTTACTAGCGATTCCCGACTGACAACTAGTTTTTGATTACCGGAAAGAGACTGGTGTAATGCTGATAAGCTACAAGTCGTCGTACCTGGTTGAGTTACCACAATTGCTGCTGTTGCAGATGCAATTGATGCGGCAAGTTTTCCTGCTGCACCTGCGGCTAAGGCAAGGGTTAAGCCGCTTACGAATGTATCTCCTGCGCCTGTTGCTTGGCTGTTGGACGTGGGATGGGAAGGGATAATATAGGGTGGATTGTTACGCTCAAAAATGATGGCTCCCTCGGCATCTAGAGTGACTGCGGCGAGTTGAGTGTTAATTAAATCGAGTAGTTTTGCTCCCCAGTCTACAATTTGCTGAATTCGTTCTTTTCCTTTTAAAGCTGAGATCTCTAATAGTTGAATAGCTTGCTGATAGTTGGGTTTAATTGCAGTGATATTAACAAACTGAAAATTTTTCAACTGTTTAGAATCAACAACTATAGTTCGAGGATATTGTGTTTGAAGTTGAGCTATTGTCTGAATAATTCTTGGGGTGAGAATTCCACCACCGTAATCTGAAATTACAGTTGCGTCACAAGTTGGATAAAGACGGTTTAAGTTTTCGATCAGTTGGTTTTCAATTTGAGGATCGATGTTTTCTGTACTACCACGATCGCACCTTAGGAGTAATTGAGAGTCAGAGGAAATGCGTTGTTTGAGTAAAGTTTGCCTTTGGGTAGAAGCGATTAAATTATGAGTGGAAATTCCTCGTTCTTGAAGAGTTCGTTTTAAGCGATCGCCTTCTAAATCGGTTCCTATGACTGATAGAAATGATACACTTGCTCCCAAACGAGCGATATTTGCTGCAGTATTTGCTGCACCTCCAGGTACGTCTTTCAAGCTATTAATATCGACGATGGGAACGGGTGCTTCTCGGCAAAGGCGGTTAGAGGTTCCTTCTAAGTAACAGTCTAACATTGCCTCGCCGATCGCAAGAACGTGCAAGTTTGTCCATTTATCGAGATACTGTTGGGCAATCATAATTTATATTCCATAGTTTTGTTTTTGTGTCGCGCAAAGGCGCAGAGTCGCAAAGGGTTTCTCGCGTTCTAGATATGAAGAATGCTAAGAATAGGGGTGTTTTTTTTGTGGAGGTGAGCGATCGCTTGCCATAATTACCGCAGCAGCTTCCCGTAAGTTATTTACGATAAAGTTGGGTAATCGCGATCGCGATATTTGCCATTCATTTTCATTGCCATTGTCAATTAAAATTGTGCGGCAACCTGCTATATTTCCTGCTTCAATATCATTTAAAATGTCACCAATCATCCAAGATCGATCTAATTTAATTGAGTGTTCCTTTGCTGCTTTTTTCAGCAAGCCAGGATTGGGTTTACGACAGTCGCAATCAATCGCAAATTCTGTGATAACTCCTTGAGGGTGGTGAGGACAATAATAAAAACTGGCTAGAGAAACACCAGCAGTAGCCAATAATTGCCGCAAATGTTTCTCTACATTTATGAGAGCGCTTTCTGGAAAGTAGCCGCGTGCTATACCAGATTGGTTTGTAATAATAAAGATTTGGTAGTCAGCAGCGGCTAACATTTGCACTGCTTCTAATGCACCTGCACAAAGTCGAATTCTATCTGGATCGATGTTGTAAGGAACATCTTCAATTAAAGTACCATCTTTATCCAGAAAAACTGCTTTCATATTTAGTAGGGAGCAGGGAGCAGGGAGTAGGGAGTAGAGGGCAAAAGTAGACTTAATCCAAAATCTAAAATTGAATTAGGGCCAAGAACTTTCTTTCATTGGTAAAACCATGATTTCTGGAATTACCGTATCGGCTGGTTGCATTAATAGATATAAAACTGTTTGAGCAACGTTTTTTGGATCTTGCAATGTGCTTAAATCGAGTTCGGGAAAACGTTCTGTTAAGAAAGGGGTTCGCATCCCGCCAGCCACTACAGCAGTCACTTTAATATTGTGCGGTCTACCTTCAACATGTAGAGCATGAGAAAAGCCTAATAATCCCCATTTACTAGCGTGGTAAGCTGAGGCGTTCGCCCACGCTCGTTTAGCGGCCGTCGAAGTAATATTAATAATAAAACCGCCTCCCTGTTCTCTCATTGGGGTAAAAACGGCTTTAGACATGATAAAGGGTCCCGTTAAATTCACATTGAGAATACGCTCCCATTCTTGAACGGGCATTTCTTCAATCGAAACGGTTAAATCTACGCCTGCGTTATTAACTAAGACATCTATTCTGCCGTACTGAGAAACAATTTTTGCGATCGCAGTTTCAATTTGTGCGGCATTAGTAACATCAAGTGCAACTGCCATTGCTTCTTTGCCGCTATCGCGTAAGCTTTGCGCAACTTTTTCTGCTAATTCAAGACGAACATCAGCAATAATGGTGGTAATTCCTGCATCAGCTAAGATATGACAAATTGCTTCACCTAATCCGCGTGCGCCACCTGTAACTAGTGCTACTTTTGCAGTTAAATTTTGCATAATTTTTTCCGTTTTGATTTGTTATTGGGTAATGGGTAATTGGTCACTGATAACTGATAACTGATAACTGCTCCCGGCTCCCGGCTCCCGGCTCCTTGCTCCCAGATAGTTGTGGAACGGTTAATAGTTTTTCCTCTACCAATTCGCACAATAAATGCACTACTAACAACTGAACCTCTTGAATTCGTTGCGGATCGTTGGCAGGAACGCGAATTACAATATCTGCAAGTCCTACTAGTTCGCCACCGTTACCACCAAGGAGGGCAATGCAACTAAGATTTTGCTGGCGTGCTGCTTGGAAAGCGTTGATGACATTACGCGATCGCCCACTGGTACTAATACCGAGCAATATATCTCCAGGTTGAGCAAAGGTTTTCACCTGTCGGGCGAAAATGTCGTCATATCCCACATCATTCGACCATGCAGTCAGAATTGCACTATCAGCCGTTAGTGCGATCGCGGGTAGTCCTGCCCGATAGGGACAGCGAAAACGACCGACGAATTCGGCAGCCAGATGCTGCGCTTCAGCCGCACTGCCACCGTTACCGCAGATTAAGACTTTTCCCCCTTGGGCAAAGCAGTGGCTTAATTGCTTGGCTGCTGCGAGAATTCCTTCACTCAAGGTAGCTTTAGATGCTTGAAAAGCTTGAATTGCTGCATCAAAACTACTTGCGATCGCTGCCAATTCATGCATAGAATTACCAACCAATTTGCTACCTGCTAAAACTGTTTCGTATAGCGCAGCAATCTCGCTAGTAACCTTTTGCCAGGTGAAGCACCGTTCGACGTGGCGGAGTGCCTGTTTGCCTAAAAGGTGTAACAAAGAGTGGTTTTGGAACAGAAAGGCAAGGCGATCGCCTAGTATTTCCGGTTCGTTGGGTGCAATTAAATATCCCGTCTCTCCATCTTTAACTGTAAATTTAATCCCTCCCACATTCGAGCCGATGACGGGCGTACCGCAAGCCATTGCTTCTAAAGGGGTAATGCCGAACGGTTCGTACCAAGGAGTCGTCACAAAGACATCTGCCGCACTGTAAAAATATTTCAGTACCTCGCGCCCACGATGACCGATAAACGTGACGCGATCGCCGATTCCCAAAGTAGATGCGATCGCGTTTAAGCGACCGATCTCAGGCGTAATTTGCGGATCGGGATGAACGGACTCGCCCCCCACAATGAGCAAACGTGCTGTAATTTCATGCTGCTCGACCAAACGCGCAAACCCTCGGATCGCATTATCCACACCTTTACGAGGAACTAGGCGACCGAGTTGCAGTACGATCCTTTCCTGTTGAGGTATACCTAAACTCAATCGTGCTTGGAAGCGATCGATCTGCCAGAACTCCGAGCGATCGAAACCGCAGGGAATCACCTTAATCTTTTCAGGATCGGCTTGATAAAGGGAAAGTAAATCTTCTCGATCTTGGGGACACTCGGCAATAATTTTGTCGGCTTCCCGCACGATCCGATCTTCAATTGCAAAGCGTTCGTCAGGAAATCGATCGGCATTGCCTTGATGCAAACGCCGTACCCGTCCCAACGCATGAAACGTAACCACAAAGGGAATTCCTCGTTGGCGCTTAATTTCTGCGGCAACTAAGGCTGACATCCAGAAATTGGCGTGGATCAGGTCGTAGCGCCACTGACGATCCATAAAAGCGATCGCATTGGTAGTAAATTCCTCCATATGCGGTAGTAATGCCTCTTTAGGTAATACCTCCGGTTTACCTGCGCTAACGTGAATAATTCTGACTCCGCAATGCCACTCCACCACCTCTGGTAATTGGGGGCGATCGCGCCGCGTGAATACATCAACGCTATAACCAATTGCTGCCAAGTGTTTTGCTACCTGACCCACATAAACATTCTGACCACCACTATCAACCCCCCCAAAAATTCCTAACGGGGTGGCATGTTCGCTAATTAGGGCAATGTGTTTTGTCATTTGTTATTTGTTATTTGTCATTTGTTATTTGTTATTTGTCATTTGTCATTGTTATTTGTCATTTGTCATTTGTCATTGGTAAGAGAGTGGTGCGTGTTAATTCTCCTCTGCTCCCTTGTCCCCCTTGTCTCCCTTGTCCCCCTTGTCCCCCTTGTCCCCCTTGTCCCCCTTGTCTTTTCATGCGGCGGCTGACAAGGAACGTTGGACGACCGAGAAAAAGGCTTCGTCCCAGTCGCGGGTGAATCGTTGGATGTTGAAGCGTTTTTGAGCTTGTTGTCTTGCCCCTGCGCTGAGGCAATGAGCTAAATCGGGATTAGCAATCAACGATCGCATTTGCTCAATTAGGCGATCGAGATCGGTGTCGATGTAACCGGAAATTCCGTTTTCTACCACTGTGGCTAATTCTGTGGTTGCCAAACCAACAATTGGTAGCCCTACCATCATCGCTTCGCATACTGCTAACCCCAAACTGGTATAGCGAACTGGGTGAAAGAAAAAACGGTATTTTGCAGTAAATTGAGCTAGTTGGGCGTGGGGAACTTCTCCTAGTCCACCTAGAGACTCTGCGTCCATTCCAACTAAATCTAACGGTACGGACTGACGCACGCGCTCGAAAATATCTGCACCTAAACGCCGTCCTCGTTTGCCTAAACCGTTGGCAACTACTAATCCCTTGGCGATTTCTCCTGTATATTGCACGTTGGTAGGAATAACTACGCCATGATCGATAACGCGAGTCGGCGATCGCCCGTTATCCCACATCAATTGATTGAAATGGGTGACGTGAACTAATAGCACGTCGCGATCGTCAACTATATGTTTAGTATTCGTCGGATGTTCTTGAGGGGGGTCGTGTTCTAAATAAATGCAAGGTAGTCGTTGCTGCGATTCGGATAGAATTTCGTATTGGTCTTGTAAATAGTTTTTGCGCGACTGAAATAAAATGCAGTCAAATTCAAGATTTCGTACTTCTTCAGCTGGAATATCTCGCACGTTGTCCCCCCAAATAAAACCAGGTAAACGTCCGCCGTAGCCTTCTGGTTTGCCAGGTTTCACGGGTAAATAAAACTCATGATTTGCTTGAGTTAGGTAGTACAAGTAGCTACCGTGAACGTGCCAAGTGAGAATTCGCATAAAAAAGTCAAAAGTTAAAAGTTAAAAGTCAAAATTAATTGTTTGGAGATTGGTAATTGGTAGTTAATGAGTGGCTGGTGGCTGGTGGTTAGTGGCTGGAATCTTTCTAGTCACTAGCCACTGATAACTGAACCGCCAAATTCTCGCGCTCGCCCCATGCGAATCGGAATTTCAGCTAAATAGGCTAAATAAGCAAAGGGATAAGGAGATTCATTGTTGTTGGTTAAGATAATTGCTGCTTCAAAGTCAAATTGACTTAGATTTTCGACTAATTCTTTTTCTTTAGCTGGATCTTGCCAAGTCGTTGTATGAGTGATGATGCGATCGACCAAGCGGGAGTCGGGGGTCGGGAGTCGGGAGTCGGGGAAGCTGGGGGAGAAAAGCTCCCTTGTCTCCCTTGTCTTCCTTGTCCCTTTGTCCTTTTCTGTCTCTTGACTTCTAGGGAGTAATAAAGTAATCTCTGCATCCGTTGATGTTTCTCGTACTTTCTGTAACTCACCTTCTAAGAAAGTTAATTCTGTTTCTAGATCTCCGACAAAAATAACGAGCAAACGTCGCATCTGTTGCCAATTAATTTGCATACAATAAGCCGTTACATATTTTTGACTTTTAACTTTTAACTTTTGACTTGCTTACCTCCTGTTGTAAGAGGTCTTTTGCTTGAGTTAAGACAGAGGCGATCGCACCTTCATTGCTAGCAAAAACAATTCGATGGCGATCGCGATCTAGAGGTCTCCAGCGATCGGGATCGGAGTTAGAAAATATGACTACGCTCTTAACTTGTAAAGCAGATGCTAAATGCGAGACTCCAGTATCGTTGCATACCAAAAGTGCAGCTTGTTTGAGTAATGCCCCTAATGCACCTAAACTAGTGCGTCCTGCTAGGTTAATTGCGGGGGTATTCATTGCCTCGGCAACCGCTTCAGTTAAACCTGTTTCTGCTACGGTTCCGGTGAGAACGATCGCATACCCTTGTTGAGCTAATGCATCAGCGACAAGGGCAAATTGACGTGGCGACCAACGGCGATTGCTTATACTTGCACCTGGATGAATGCAAATATAATGCTGAGATTGTAAGTCATGCACCGCAGATATTTGTTGTAATTCCCACCAGTCAGATTCCCAAAGCGGAAATTCTAGTTGTTCGCCCTGTAAGGGAATGTCTAAAAATGCCATCAAACGTAGATGCCGTCTTACTTCTGCTTCTCGATCTGGATAGGGTAAAAACCACTCTGGATCGGGACAGTAATATCCTGGCAAGAAAAAGCCTGCATTCAATTTCGCTCCTAGTAATACTACGAACGAATTACTCACAATACCGCTACCGTGCATTTGAATGACTAGATCGAAGGCTTGCGCTTGCACCTGAGTTAAAAATGCCTGAGTATGTTGGGGCGATCGCCATCCTTCAGGAATCCCTGGATAACCTGGAAACTCCAACCAAGCATCTATATAGCAGTTGAATCGCTTCACAAAGCTTTGAGCGTTAGGTAAACCAATCAGTGTCATACGTGCTTCAGGTAACGCAGCACGTAAAGCCCTCAACGCCGGAACAATGCATAGTAGATCGCCTAGTCCTGGTAAGCAACGGGCGATCGCCACTTGCGATACTTTTGGGAGTCGATGGCTGTAACTCATAGACTGGCTCGCCTACTTTTGTCCAACTATCTTAGGCAAGCAGTCTAGATTTTTTCATTGGGCATTTGTCCAAATAATTACTGATTTATTCAGCTAAAAATTGTGCAATTGCACAATTGAGAAAAATAATCTTTTTTCTTCTTTCTATAGGTAGATTTAACCTTGCGTAAAAGTGTCGATCTTCCGCAAAGGATGAAGTATTTTTTCATACTTAGATAATTGTAGCAATCTTTGAAAATAGCAATCCTAGACCATGCTTTTCTAAAGCGAGCCATGCCAGCCCTATACCCCTCACAAATGACAAATGACCAATGACAAATGACCTATTAATCTTTAGGACGAGGAACAAATAATCTAGGTACTTGAGGTCGGGCTAATAATTCGCGCCACAGTAGTTCGTAGCGATCGCTCATCTGCTTAACTGTAAAATTAGCTTTGGCAATTTCTCGCCCTCTTTGACCAAAACGCCAGCGCAATTGCGGATCATCTCTTAACTGTTTTAGTGCCGATGCTAGCCCTACAACATCATTTCTATTGACTAGAAATCCTGTTTCCCCATCGATAACTACTTCAGCCACGCTACCGACGCGAGTGGCAACCACAGGACGTGCAGCCAGCATCGCCTCTACAATTGCTAGGGGAAAACCTTCCGATCGCGATGGTTGAGCGACAATATCGAATTGTGGTAGGTATGCACGCGGATTTTCTACCCAGCCGAGTAAATTAACGCGATCGCTTATTCCCAGTTCCATCGCTAATTGCTCTAAATTTGCCCGTTCGTCTCCTTCACCCAGAATGACTAGTTGCACTCCATCAACGGATGCGATCGCTCGTAACAATATGTCATGTCCTTTCATTGCATCCAGCCGCCCGACGCTACCGATTGTTACTTTTCCTTCAGGGCGAACAGTCAAGAGTTGAAGTTCCTCAGCCAAATCGGGAACGCAATTAGGAACGGAAACCACCGAATTACGACCGAGGGCATAAAAATCTTCCATTAGCCGCGCACTCGCTTCACCAACAGCAACATGAGCGTCAACTCGTAACGAAAGTACTCGCGTCCGCCACCAAGTCAGTAAGTCCGTTGTCCGTAGTGGTAGTTGATCGACTCGCACGACTCGCGCCCCAGGTAAGATTAAAGCAGCAGCTAAACCCATTGCTCCCGCCCAAGGCGTACAGAGATTAACATGCACTACGTCAGGACGTAGTTGTAATAAAGCTGTGAGATGAGCCAACAGCGAATGAATTGGTGTCTTAGGTAAGACTATCTTCGCGGTTTGAGGGCGTTGTCGGGCGATCGCTTCCACGACAAGCTCAGATGTACCTATGACTGTTACTTCAATTCGATCTGAAACGCTAGCAACCAAGTGGCTTAAACTAATCTCTGCACCACCAATTCCGCCGGAATCTGTATAAATGACTACTTGCATTTGTTATTTGTCAGTGATTCAATATTTTTTGATTCAATTGATTATTGAAATACTAATAATGCATCAATTGTGTATTCTGTTATCGTTAAAACTTAAAAAAGTTTTAGTAAATAAAACTACCAAATAAACATACAAAGAATTATATCTTTAGGCAGAAGTAAGCCGGAGTAGCAATGGCTATTCTTGAGCGATAAGACGCATAATTTTAATTCTTGATTCTGACGATTTACATGTATAAGAAATAAAGTTGAAACTCAATGCAACGTAATTCGACGCATATATCTTTTACCCATACTACGCAGTTTACACAAGTTGCTCGATTAGTAACAAGTAAAATAACAGAACTTTTGTCAACTCAAGTATTTGTAGTAAATTGTAATAATATTATCGTTGCCAGTAGTAAATGCGAGCGAATTGGCAAAGTTTTTCATTTTCAGGAGCAACAAGAAACGAACTATTTACGAGTTCCGCTACACCTCAAATCAGAAGTAGGTGAAGTCGCAATTGGAGAACCATTTAATGGTGAAACAATTTCACCGCGTCTAGCAAAAGTTCTAGTTGAATTGATAATCAATCAAGCCACTGTACTGAACCATCGACCTAACCAACAAGCGCTGAAGAATCAGTTCGTCAATCATCTGTTACACGGTCAAATTATCGATGAAACAGAAATTTTAAGGCAGGCAAAGCTATTAGGGCTAGATTTATCACCTCCGCGAGCGGTAATTTTGATCGATGCTGCTCAATACGTATTAAAATCTTCAGCAGGTGAATCAGACGGCAAGAATTTAGAAAAAGCTACGGTGCGACAACGCCGCCGCACGCAATATGCGATCGGCAGCATAGTCAACTTTTTTCACTTACCAGATGATACGATCTGTGCCGATTTAGGTAACGGCGAATTGGTAGTTTTAAAAGCTAGCAATACCAAAAATCTTGGCAGTTGGGCAGAACGAGGAAATCATACAGATTCATTGAATGCGTTATGGACGAATCTAGCTGCACTTAAACGTGCGGGTGACGCTTTGCTAATGCGCTTGCGCAGCGATACAGGAGCAGCAATTAGTATTGGTATCGGTCGCTATCATCCAGGTATTCTTGGTTTAGCGCGATCGTATCAAGATGCGAGGATGGCACTCTCACTCGGTCATCGCTTTAACGGTTGCGATCGCGTCTATTGTTTAGATCGTCTGGGAATTGCTGCATTTATTGGCGTAGCTGACGAACAAACCAAGATTGAATTAGCCACGCATTTACTCAGTCCGCTCGATTGCGAATTGGAATTATTAACAACCGTAGAGGCGTTTTTTGCCCGTGATTGTAGCCCTTCAGCTACAGCCAAGCAGCTTTTGATTCACCGCAATACTCTGAATTATCGTCTTGATAAAATAGCTTCGTTAATCGGTCTCGACCCACGGCGCTTTGATGATGCAGTACAAATTCGGTTAGCGTTGCTATTACGTAAGCTTCAATACTAGATTTCCTCGTCCAAGTGTTCGGCAACAGATTGATAGAGATTAAGAACGTGACTATCTTGGAGGTTGTAAAAAACATTGCGTCCCTGCTTGCGATAACTCACCAACCGCATAGCACGTAATGTCCGCAACTGATGGGAGACAGCCGATTCAGTCATGTCTAGAGTGGCGGCTAAATCGCAGACACAGAGTTCTTTTTGTGCCAATAATGAAAGAATTCGTAACCGATTGGCATCTCCTAAGAGGCTAAAAAATTCAGCCATCCGCTGCGCTTTCTCGGTTTTCAGGACGCAGCTTTGTAGATGATTAACTCCATCCACGTCTACAGGATGTGGTGGATGGCACTGAAGACGATCCGCCTCTGAGGTAGAGTTTGGTTTAGCCCGATCGGAAGCAGAGTAAACTGACATTGGGTGATAATAAAAGACTGTGTTTGCTGGATTAAATCTTCAGACACCCTAAGTATAGCCCAACTATGTAGCCCAACTATAGCGCGGTCTAGGATATGCTCTGTTTAAGAATAAGTTGGTTCAATGATTTTAGAGTTTAGCTGGCTTGCTATTGCTGGAGTTAATAACCTACTCGAACTGCTTCAGTTTCCCTTCATGCAAAGGGCGATCGCAGGAGCGATATTAATGGGTATCCTTGGCGGTTTCCTGGGTAGCTTCGTCACCCTACGACAGTTATCTTTTTTCAGTCATGCTGTAGGTCATGCAGCTTTGGTAGGTGTTGCTTTAGGGGTTTTGCTTCAGTTAAATCCTACCTGGATGCTACTCCCATTTACCCTTGTATTCGGCTTAGTTGTCCTCTATTTAATTGACCAAACAAATTTGTCGAGTGATAGCGTATTGAGTGTAGTACTATCGGGTGCATTAGCAATAGGTGTCATCCTCAGCAGCCTGATCCAAGGATATCGCGGCAATTTGATGGGAGTCCTATTCGGAGATATTCTGGCGATCGATACTACGGATCTGATCTTGACCTCTTTGGTGTTAATTGGCAGCGTTATTTTCTTACTACCTACGCTGCGTCAGCAGATTCTCTTGACTCTTAACCCTACAGTGGCACAGGTGCAGGGTATCCCCGTGCGCCTCTATCGCTACGCTTTTGTTGTCTTGCTGTCACTAGCTGTAGCCGTAGCAATTAAGGCTGTAGGCGTGTTATTGGTGAATGCTTTTTTGGTCATTCCCGCCGCTACTGCCAAGCTTGTGAGTCATCATTTTACCCGTTTTTTAGTCATTTCCGTGATGCTTGGGGTTGTTAGTAGCATTGTCGGCATTATGTTATCGGGTCTACTCAACTTTGCTTCTGGTCCTAGTATCGTTCTCGTCCAATTCTTGCTATTTACATTCATTTTCAGTTGGGTGAAGCTCATTTGGAAAACTGCATAAGAAATTTCGCGCCTAACCCTTGCCAAGGTCTGATAAGTTTGCTACCTTAATAAAGCGCCAAAAATTGACGCACCAACTTCGCCGGGATAGCTCAGTTGGTAGAGCAGAGGACTGAAAATCCTCGTGTCACCAGTTCAATTCTGGTTCCTGGCATCGCTAATCTAGCTCATAGAGCGGTTTCTAGCCGTTAATCCCGCACGCCCCAACTTGTAAAAAACTGCAAAAAATAGCAGAATTAACGGGTAAAATCGGTGTGAATTTTGGGGCGAATTTTGGCGCTAGATATTGAGGAGAGAATTCGCCAGATTAACGCTCGACTTAAGGCTGGGAAGGTAGGGGTTAGCGTCCAGCAGCGAGGCGATCGCTTGTGCTTGCGCGGAACTCTCCCACCGCGACCTAACTCAACAAAAGATAAACCGTTTCGCCAAGAAATTTATCTGGGAGTTTACTGCAATCCTGCTGGTTTTACCTATGCTGAGAACGAGGCTAAGCTAGTTGGCTCTTTATTGGCAAAGCGGGAATTTTCCAAAGGAGCCATACCTACACGCGAAAAGATCCCAAGAGCAATCGTTTACAGCTCAATTGTTGAACCTATGGGGCAAGTATGTGGAGCATAGAGCGAGTTCTGTCAGTATCACTACCCTCAATAAAGATTTTAAAAAGGTACGAAATCATTTAGTAGCTTTGGCTGAGCTAGATCTAGAGAATGCAATCGCACTTCGCGATCGCCTGCTTGCTACTAAAACCGCAAACACTTCTAGACGGGTACTGGCACAACTGAATGCTTGCTGTAAATGGGCTGTCGAACGGGCAATACTAGAGTCAAATCCCTTTGAGGGAATGACAAGCAAAATTAAGGTAGCCAAATCTGAGGCGGATGAGATCGATCCCTTTGACCGAGCAGAGATAGGAGCTATTGTACGGGGATTCGAGACTGACAGATATTTCAAGCACTACACGCCATTTGTTAAATTTCTCTTCATGACTGGATGCCGTACTTCTGAAGCTATTAGTTTGCAGTGGAAGCACGTCAGTAACGACTTGTCTACTATTTTGTTTGAGGAAGCAGTGGTTGATGGTCATCGAAAAGGTCCGAAGACGCGAAAGCGGAAGTTTCCTAGTGATGAAAAACTGAGAGAGTTGCTGCTTTCCCTGCGATCGGAAAACCCGATTCCAGATTCCCCTGTGTTTGTCTCCCCTAGGGGTAAGCTAATTGATGCCCACAATTTTCTCAATCGTGCTTGGAAGTCCGTGCTGCTCAAACAAGGAATTCGTTATCGCTATCAGTACCAGACTCGCCATACCTTCATTACTCACTGTATTGAGAAAAATATCCCTATACCCCAAATTGCTCGCTGGGTTGGCAATAGCGCCAGAATAATTCTGGAGCATTATGCAGGGGTAATTGAAAAATATCAAGTGCCGTCAATTTTGTAAGCGATTTCTTTTAGGCGGACGGCGCTTCTGAGGGGGTTTTTTGAAGTATTCCATTACCGTGCGGACGCAGATTAAATAAGTAGGGCGATCGCCGTCACTAGTGTTAATCCAGTGAATTCCCTGCTCCAGTCTACCGTCTTGGATGCGATTGGTAATCGAGCGAGCAGATATTGCCATGCCGAATTCACAGGCAACATCATCAGATCCTACCCATCGATCTGTTAGCGTTCGCCTGTAAACATCTATTAATTGCTGCTGAGTGCGCTGCGCTTTCTGAATCGTCTTCTCTGAAGACTGAATTGCCTGTGTCTGCTCTCTGATTGCAGCCAATATTGCACGTTGGATATCTTCTACAGCTTCCATCTGTTTAGTGAAAAATTATTAGCGTGCCTACCAGCACCCACCGATCCTTTTGAATTTTGTAGCCGTGATTATAGCTGACAGGACAGAGTTTATTTTGGCTAAGAGTAATGTTTGTTATCTAGAGTAATATTCTCGTGTCCTGCTACTACTCGACTACGCCTGAATCTAAATTATTTTTATTGGTTATTGTCGTAGCAAGCTTTGCGACCGCCGTTAATTTAGGTAATTTTATTGAATACCGTTAACAGAACCAGTCCACAAGTAACTTAAACTTAAGAGCCTTTTTCCTGTATTAAAAGCCTCTTCGATGCGCCAACCACAATACCACCATAAATATCTGGATTGGAATTTTGATGTGGCATAAGTTGTAGCCCTGGAGATTT